>NZ_SOGI01000044.1:0-159998 GCF_004403385.1 Cryobacterium sp. TMT4-31 | reverse complement strand
GGGGCCCCGCAGGGGCAGGGCCAGCGGGCCGGCCCCGACACCGCCGGCCGGGCCTGGTCGTTCGGCCCCGGCCCCGCCCGCCGGGGTGGCCGAGGATCCCACCTGTGCCACCCGCACGGGCGACTCGCGCAACATCCCCGCCGCCCGCGCCGCGACGAGTAGCCCGATTGCCGAAAACGGTGCCCCGAGCAGGCCGGCACCCGCATCACCAAGTGCCGCGGCCACCGGGTACGGCACGCCCAGCCGGCCCAGCACCGCATCATCGGCCGAGCCCACGAGCACCCGGACCACTGCGACCGTCCCCGGGTCGGTGAGCCGCCGCGGATTCTCCCGCAGCCAGTCGGTGAGCGACGGCGGCAGCACCGACGGTGTGCGTCCCAGCGCCGCAGTGGACAGCAGCGAGCCGGCGGCCAGGTAGGCCAGCGGCGACGCCAAGGACAGCACCAGCACCGGCGCCAGCACCCCCAGGGTGTGCGCCATCCAGGCGCCCGTACCCTGCAGCACCAGGTCAAGACCGGACTCCAGGCGACCGTACTCCTCGGCGGCCTGCTCAAGGGCCTCGGCCAGCTCGTGGCTCCGTGCGGCAATCGCGTCTATCGCCACGGACGCGCCGAACACGCAGGCGCCGAGGTCGTCCGGTTGCCAGCTCGGCGCCGAACCGACACCCAACGCCCGCACCCGGCCGATTTGCCACTGCCACTGCTCCGCCTCCTGCTGCACCAGGCGCAGCGCCGCCATCTCGGCGAACACGGTGTCGGTGGCGACCTGGATGCTGCCGCCGCCGGACACCGTCAGGGTCCCGTCGTGTCCCCCGGGCGCAGCGCCCGAGCCGGTCACAGCGCTGCCTTCAGCCGGTCGATGGCCTCATCCACGGCCCACAGCGCATCGTCCAGGGCTCGCCAGACCCCGGCCAGGTCAAGGCCCAGCTCACCCAGGCGGGTGCCGTACGCCCGTTGGGCCGGCGACCGCCAGGCCCCGCCGGACGCCTGGCCCGCCAGCCGACGCCCCGATTCCTCCACACCGTCCCGCACCCCTCTCAACAGCCGCCGTTGCTCGCGCAGCCGCGCGAGGGTCTCGGCATCCGGCCCCGTGCCTGCATCCGGCAGGATGCTGCCACCCAGTGATTCCACCGCGCCTCCTCGGTCCAGACTGTGCGGCCCACCCTGGGCCGGCCCGGTCGTGGCCGCGTGGTCCGCGCTCAATCCGGGGAAAATTTGCCCAGGACCGCGGATGTGGAGGAGGGGAATGTGGAACACAATGGACACATGAATTTCGCGGCGCTCAGTCCAGATGAGTCGACGCCATTCCGGATCATTTTCGTCTGCACCGGCAATATCTGCCGGTCGCCCATGGCCGAGGTGATGCTGCGCGACCTCGTCACGCGCTCCGGACTGGGTCGGCTCATCACGACGAGCTCCGCGGGCACCGGCGACTGGCACGTCGGCGAGCAGGCCGACACCCGCACGATCTCGGCGTTGGCCAAGCGCGGCTACGACGGCAGTCACCACCGGGCCCGCCAATTCGACGCGGGCTGGTTCGACGACCTCGACCTCGTCGTGGTGCTCGACAGGTCGCAGGAACGCATCCTGCGCAATTGGGCGCCGACCGAACGGGACCGCAACAAGGTGCGCCTGCTGCTCAGCTTCGACCGGGATCAGGCCACTCTGCGGGACGTGCCCGACCCCTACTATTCCGACGATGCGCTGTTTGACTCCGTATTAGGCATGATTGAGAGAGCCAATTTTGCGCTCTTCGCGCAGCTCGCACCCGCAATCAGACAGGGAGTCCGATGAGTCCTCTACCCCCGCAGGTCCTCAGTCCACTCGACGGCCGGTATCAAGCCGCCGTCACCGAACTGGGCGAGTACCTGTCTGAGGCCGGACTGAACCGGGCCAGGGTCAAGGTCGAGGTGGAGTGGTTGATCACCCTCACCGACCGCAGCCTGTTCGGATCCACGCCGCTCACCGTCGACCAGAAGTCAGGCCTCCGCGCCCTCGTCACCGACTTCGGTCAGGCCGAGATCGACGAACTGGCCGCCCTCGAGGCCGTCACCCGGCACGACGTCAAGGCCGTGGAGTACCTCGTGCGCCGCCGCCTGGTGCCGCTGGGCCTCGAATCGATCAGCGAACTGACCCACTTCGCCGCCACCAGTGAGGACATCAACAACCTCGCCTACGCCCTCACGGTCTCCGACGCCGTGCGTGAGGTCTGGCTGCCCAAGTTCCGCGCCCTGATCGGCGCCCTCCGCGCCCTGGCCGGCGACTACCGTGCCGACGCCATGCTGGCCCGCACCCACGGCCAGCCCGCCACGCCCACCACCATGGGCAAGGAGCTGGCGGTCTTCGTGTACAGGCTCGAGCGGATCCAGAAGCAGATCGAGGCCAACGAGTACCTCGGCAAGTTCAGCGGCGCCACCGGCACCTTCGCCGCGCACGTCGCCGCGGATCCCGCCGTGGACTGGCCGTCGGTGTCCCGCGAGTTCGTCGAGGGCCTGGGCCTGGGCTGGAACCCGCTGACCACCCAGATCGAGTCGCACGACTGGCAGGCCGAGCTGTACGGCAAGGTGTCGCACGCCAACCGGGTGCTGCACAACCTCGCCACGGATGTCTGGACCTACATCTCGATCGGCTACTTCCGTCAGGTGCCGCAGGCCGGCGCCACCGGATCGTCGACCATGCCGCACAAGATCAACCCGATCCGGTTCGAGAACGCCGAGGCCAACCTCGAACTCTCCAGCGCCCTGCTGGATTCGCTGGCCGCCACCCTGGTCACCTCCAGGCTGCAGCGCGACCTGACCGATTCCACCACCCAGCGCAACATCGGCGTCGGTTTCGGGCACTCGTTGCTCGCACTGGACAACCTGGTGCGGGGCTTGGGCGAGATCGACCTGGACCGCGAGCTGCTCGCCCACGACCTGGACACCAACTGGGAGATCCTCGGCGAGGCCATCCAGACGGTCATCCGCGCCGAGGTCAGCTCCGGGCGCTCCACCATCGCCGACCCGTATGCGCTGCTCAAGGAACTCACCCGCGGCAAGCGGATCAACCGCGCCGACCTGGTCGCGTTCGTGCAGGAACTCGAGATCGGCGACGCCGCCAAGGCCCGCCTGCTCGAGCTGACGCCGGCCGGCTACGTGGGCCTGGCTGACCCGCTGGTGGATTACCTGGGCTGACCGTCCGACGGCCGGGCATCCCGGGGTGCTGCGCCCCGGGATCCCGCCGCACTGTCCGCGCGGCGGCGCGCCCCGCGCCGGCCGATCAGCTTGTTGACTTCGACGAGCAGGAAGATCACCAGGGCAAGGCCCAGCGTGTACACCCACTCGCGTAGGCCGATTGGTGTGGAGCTGAACCATACGTTCATCACCGGCGTGTAGATGAAGACCAGCTGCAGCACGAGCATCGTGCCTACCGAGATCCACACCGACCGATTCCCGCGCAGCACGGCCGGGGTGAGGCTCGACGCGCGCAGGAACCGGCAGTTGAACAGGAACACGAGCTGGCTGAGCACCAGCATCGTCACGGCGGTGGTCTGCGCTACCGCGCGCGGCGACCCGATCGACAGCTCGTAGAAGAACACCCCGATGGTCGCGGCCGTGATCAGCACCGAGACCCAGAGCAGCCTGCCCAGGTATTCGGAGTCGAGCACCGCGCCGCCGGCCGGCCGGGGCCGGCGCAGCATGATGCCGGGTTCGGCGGGTTCGGTGGCCAGGGCGAGCGACAGGGTGACGGCGGTGATCAGGTTCACCCAGAGGATCTGGGTGGGCTGCAGTGGCAGCGCAAAACCGAACAGCACCGCCAGCAGCACCACCAGCGACTGGGCCGCGGTGGTGGGCAGGATGAAGATGATCGATTTCTGCAGGTTGTCCCTGATCCGCCGGCCCTCTTCGACGGCCTTCTGGATGGTGGCGAAGTTGTCGTCGGCCAGCACGATGTCGGCGGCCTCCTTGGTGGCTTCCGTGCCCTTGATGCCCATCGCCACGCCCACATCCGCCCGGCGCAGTGCCGGGGCGTCGTTGACGCCGTCACCGGTCATCGCGACGACCTCACCGTACGATTGCAGCGCCTTCACGATGCGCAACTTGTGCTCAGGGCTGGTGCGGGCGAACACGTCGACGTCGCGCACCACCCGTGCCAGCCGGTCCTGGGAGAGTCTCTGCAGCTCGCCACCGGTGAGCACCCGGGGTTCACCGGTCACGATGCCCATTTCCTTGGCGATCGCGACGGCCGTGCCGTGGTGGTCGCCGGTGATCATCTTCACCCGGATGCCGGCGGCGTGCATGATCCCGATCGCCGCGATGGCCTCCGGCCGGGGCGGATCCACGATGCCGACCACGCCGAGGAACAGCAGGCCGTCCTCGACATCGCCCAGGTGCAGGGCGCTCAGGTCGGCCGGGGCGTCGCCGACGGCCGCGCCGAGGACTCGCAGCCCGGTGGAGCTGAGCTCGTCGACCTGCTGCTCCCAGAAGGCCTCGTCGAGGGGTTCCGGCAGCCCCGCGGCATCCAGCTGCCTGCTGCACCGCTCGAGCAGCCGGGCCGGTGCGCCCTTGACCAGGATGCGTGCGGGCTCGTCGTCCCACCGGTTGAGGGTGGCCATGAACTTGTTGGCCGACTCGAACGGGATCACGGCCAGCCGATCGAAGCCCGCCGGGTCGAAACCGGCCTTGTGCCCGAGGGTGCAGAGCGCCCCCTCGGTCGGTTCGCCGACCACCCGCCAGACGCCGTCGTCGGCGCTGACCCTGGCGTCGTTGCAGACGGCCATGACCTCCACCAGCCGGGCCAGGTCGTCCTGGTCGGCCACGGTCACGGGCCGGCCGTCCCTGAGGACCGCGCCGTCGGGCTCGTAGCCGATCCCCAGTACCTCGTACCGGGCCGCACCGGTGATCACGGTGCGTACCGTCATCTCGTTACGGGTGAGGGTGCCGGTCTTGTCGGTGCACACCGTGGTCACCGACCCGAGGGTCTCCACGGCGGTGAGCTTCCGCACGATGGCGTTGTGGGTGGCCATCTGCCGCACGCCGAGGGCCAGCGTGATGGTGACGAGTGCCGGCAGCCCCTCCGGCACCGCCGCCACCGCGAAGCCGATGGTGGCGGCGAAGAGGTCGGCAAAACCGCGGTCGTGCACCAGCCGGCCGATCACGAGCATCAGCCCGGAAACGGCGAGGATGCCCAGCGAGATACGGGTGCTGAAGACATCCAGATGCCGGGTCAACGGGGTGGCCAGGGCCTCGGTGTCGGTGACCAGGGTCTGGATGCGGCCGATCTCGGTGTCCGATCCGGTGCCGGTCACCACGCCCCGGCCGCTGCCCGCCGCCACGATGGTGCCGGAGAAGAGCATGCAGTGCCGGTCCCCGACACCGGCATCCGCCGCGACGGCGGCGACGTCCTTGCCGGCCGGCACGGATTCGCCGGTCAGCGCGGACTCCTCGACCCTGAGATTGGTGCCCTCGATCAGACGCAGGTCGGCGGGCACCTTGTCGCCGGACTTCACCCGCACGATGTCGCCGGGCACGAGGGTCGCGGCGTCGGTGTTCACCCAGTGTCCGCCGCGGCGGGCCTTCGCGTTCAGCGACAGCATCCGGCGGATCCCGTCGAGCGCCTTCTCCGCCCGGCCCTCCTGCAGGAACCCGATCACCGCGTTGATCACGGCCACCGCCAGGATCACCGACGCGTCCACCCAGTCGCCGAACACCATCGTGAGCACTGCGGAGCCGAGCAGCACGTAGATGAGCACGTCGTTGAAGTGGCCGAGGAAGCGAAGCACCGGGTTCTTCTTCGCGACGACGGGCAGGGCGTTGGGGCCGAACCGGACCAGCCGTGCGGCGGCCTCGGCCTCGTCGAGACCGTGCCGGCTGGTGTGCAGGTCGGCGCACACGGCCTCGACGGTGCGGGCATAGGGCCGGTCTGGACTCGCCGGGGCGGGGCCGGCCAAGCCGTCTGTGGTCATGGCTGCCCCGTCAGGGGAGGAAACGCCGGGAAGCGGACCACAATGGGCCCATTAAAGCACCCTGCGGGCGGCGGAGGAGGCTAGTGACCCGGGGTCTCGCCGGTCTTGTTCTGCTCGTCGAGGTCGCTTTTCTCGGCCGCGTCGGGCTTCATGCCCAGCGCGAGCATCGCGATGACGACCAGGGCCACGATGAAGGTGATGCCCAAAGCGATCGACGACAGCGCCCAGTTGCGGGTGGCCAGCAGGATGGTGAGCCCGACGAAGAGCCCCATTCCGGCGGAGATGGCGACCAGCTCGACGGGCTTGAGGATCTCGGACCGGCTGGGCTTGTGTGGGCTGTTCTGGGTCACGGGGTGTCCGAATCTGTGGAGGAGGAGGCCAGGTCGCGCGGCGCATCCGCGTGCGCAGAAGAAAGGGAGACGCCGGCGATGACCAGGTAGACGCCGATGATCACCAGGTAGGCGCCGAGCAGCCCGACCGCGACGACGGCGTGCGGCGGCAGCAACAGGAACACCAGCGCGAGCACCGCGGTGAGAGAACCGACGACCAGCCAGTCGCGGGCGACCTGGCCACGTCCGCGGACGCGGATGCCCGTGTACAGCTCGAGAGCGCCGGTGACCGCAGCCCACACCGAGACGATGTAGAGGAAGAAGCCCAGCCCGCCGGCGGACATCGCCAGCGCGAGCACGCCGGCGAGCACACCGACCGCGCCCTGAACAGCGAAAATGCTGCGGTCGCGGGGGTCGGTGACGGTCTTCCAGCTGAGCAGCCCGGTGATCAGGCCGCTGACCAGCGCGAAGGCGCCGAACGCGACGAGCCCGAAACCGGCGGAGTGGTCGGCGTTGAACGTGATCACGGCCGCCGGCACGAAGGCCACGATGGCGCGCGTTATGGGCACGGTCCAGTACCGGGTACCGATGACGGCTGCTGCCGGGGCATGCGCCACGCGGGCACCTCTTTCGTCGCAGGGAGTCCTGCCAGTCTACGCGGCGCATTCGGCCGGGTTCGGTGCCCGGGCGTAGCGGGCGCCGGCATCCGCGACTACCGTCGGGCGGGACAGGGGGTCCAACGGTGGTCACTTCGAACGTACCGGCCGGCAGCGTGCGGGTCAGCCCCGGGGAAGACGCGGCCGCGTTGGCGGGCCTGCTGGCCCGGGCGCCGGCCGAGGTGCCCGGTTTCCTCACCGGTCGCTCCGGCCTGCCGGGCCCGCGGGCCAACCTCCCGCTCGCCGATGCGTTCGCCGGTACGGCGCCGGCCGAACTGATCTGGAGCCTGGTCGATTCGGCCGACGAGTATCTGGCATTCTGCGGCACCGAGGGGCTCGGACGGCTCGCGCTCTCCCCCGACGAGCGGCCCGCTGCCCTCACGGCACTTCGTCGGGCCGCCGCCGACGAGCGTTGGCGGGTACGGGAGGGCGCCGCGCGGGCGCTGCAGCTGATCGGGGACGCCGACCCGGCCCTGATTCACGCCGTCGTGGAGGACTGGTCGGAGTCCATGGACGCCTGGCTGGCGCGCGCCGCCGTGGCCGCGATCTGTGAGCCACGGCTGTTGGCCGATGACGACGCCCAGGCGCTGGCAGTGCGGGTCTGCGACCGGGCCACGGCCCTGCTGCTTCGCGGCGAACCGAACCCGAACGACCCTGTGCGCGCCCGCGAGGCGCACCGGGTGCTGCGCCAGGCCCTGGGCTACGGCTGGAGCGTGGCGATCGCCGCGAGCCCGGCGGCGGGCCTCACCGCTTTCCGCGCGCTGACCGCCAGCGACGACCCGGATGCCCGCTGGATCGTGCGGTCGAACCACGCCAAGGCGCGGCTGCGGTCGGTGCTCGCCGATCGCAACCTTTGGGGAACCGTCGGCTGAGCCGCGCTCTGTCCTCCGAGGCGCTGAGTCGCCCCGCCTTGCAGTGTCGAAGGGGCGCAGCCCGGGTCAGAGGGCGTTGACGGCGCCGAGCACCTTGGTGAGCGAGTCCTTGGCGTCACCGAACAGCAGCGTGGTCTTCGGGTCGAAGAGCAGCTCGTTCTCGATGCCGGCGAAGCCCGGGCGCATCGACCGCTTGAGGAAGACGATCTGGCGGCCCTCTTCGACCTCGAGGATCGGCATCCCGTAGATCGGCGCGCCCGGCGAGGTCTTCGCGGCCGGGTTGACGACGTCGTTCGCGCCGACCACGAGCACCACATCGGTGTTCTTGAACTCGGGGTTGACCTCGGCCATCTCCTTGAGCGACTCGTAGGGCACGTTGGCCTCGGCGAGCAGCACGTTCATGTGTCCGGGCATCCGCCCGGCGACGGGATGGATCGCGAAGGCCACGTCGACGCCGCGCGCCTCGAGGGTCGTGGCGAGCTCGGCGATGGTGTGCTGACCCTGGGCCACGGCCAGGCCGTAGCCGGGCACGATCACCACACGCTGCGCGTAAGCGAGCATCACGGCGACGTCCTCGGGGTTCGAGGAGCGCACCGGGCGGTCGCTCTGCGTTGTGGAGCCGGCGGTCGAGCCGCCGCGGAAAGCGCCGAACATGATGCCGCTGACGCCACGCCCCATGGCGGAGGCCATGGCTCGGGTGAGGATGGTACCGCTGGCACCGACCAGGGTGCCGGCGACCACGAGCAGCACGTTGTCCAACACCACACCGGATGCCGCGACCGCGAGTCCGGTGAAGGCGTTGAGCAGCGAGATGACGATGGGCACATCGGCGCCGCCGACGGGCAACACGAGCAGCAGGCCGACGACCAGGCCGAGTACCAGGAGCAGCAGCGCCCAGCCGGTGGACCCCGTTGCCACGACGAGCCCGCCGATGACGAGGGCTGCCACGACCGCGAGGGTCATGACCCACTTCATGCCGGGGAACACCACCGGGCGGGTGGTGATCAGTTCCTGCAGCTTGGCCACGGTGATCGCGGAACCGGCGAACGAGACCGCGCCGACGAGCATGGTGAAGACCACCGCCACGAGCACCCAGGGGCCTTCACTGTGCCCGAGTTCGAGCATCGCGACCAGCGCAGCGGCGCCGCCGCCGACGCCGTTGAACAGTGCCACCAGTTGGGGCATCTGAGTCATCTGCACCCGACGGGAGATGGGTGCCGCGATCGCGGATCCCACCGCGATCGCCAGCAGGATCAGCGGGATGTTGTCGAGCTTGGCCGACAGGAACACCGTGATCACGGCGAGGGTGGCGCCGGCGGCGCCGATCAGATTGCCGCGGCGGGCGGTGCGGGGCGAGCTCAGGCCCTTGAGGGCGAGGATGAAGCAGACGGCCGCGGCCAGGTAGAGCAGTGCGGTCCACTCGGCGGACAGGAGGCTCATTTGGTGGTGTCCTTCGGGGTGGCGGCGGGCTTCCGGCCGCGGAACATGCCCAGCATCCGGTCGGTGACGACGAAACCGCCGACGAGGTTGGCGGTGGCGAGGGCGACGGCGAGTAGGGCCACGAATATCAGCCACGGGTCGTCCAGCTGGCCGGCGACGATGATCGCGCCGATCAGGATGATGCCGTGGATGGCGTTGGCGCCGCTCATCAGGGGGGTGTGCAGGGTGCTGGACACCTTGGAGACCACCTCGAAGCCGACGAAGACGGTCAACACGATGACCGTGAGCAGAGTGATCGGATCCATCAGTTCTTTCCTTCCAGCGCGGCAGCTGTCGGTGCGTGCCGCACCTCGCCGCCGGTGGTGAGACAGGCTCCGGCGATGACCTCGTCGGTGAAGTCGGGTACGATCTGGCCGTCATGAATCATCAGCGCGAGCAGGTTGGCGACGTTCTTGGCGTACAGCCGCGATGCGTCGGAGGCCATCGCGGAGGCGGCGTCCTGCATGCCGACGAGGGTGACGAAGCCGTCACCGGCCGCGGTGGGCACCAGCTGGTCGACGCCGGGGAGTACGCCCTCGACGTTGCCGCCGGTTTCGGCGGCGAGGTCGATGACCACGGAACCGGCGGGCATGGCCGCGACCATCTCCCGGGTCACCAACAGCGGGGCCGGCCGGCCGGGGATCGCGGCGGTGGTGATGAGCACATCCGCCTTGGCCACGTGTGGGGCCAGCAGTTCGCGCTGGCGCACGGCGCGGTCCTCGGCCAGTTCGCTGGCGTAACCGCCGGTGCCTTCGACGGCGGCCAGGTCGAGGGTGATGAAGGTGCCGCCCATCGAGGTGACCTCGTCGGCCGACGCCGGCCGCACGTCATAGGCGGAGACCCTGGCGCCGAGGCGCTTGGCGGTGCCGATGGCCTGCAGTCCGGCGACGCCGGCGCCGAGCACGAGCGCCCGGGCCGGCGGAATGGTGCCGGCCGCGGTCATGTAGAGCGGGAAGAACCGGGGGAACCGGATGGTGGCTTCGAGCACGGCCCGGTAGCCGGCGACCAGGGCCTGCGAGGTGAGCGCGTCCATCGACTGGGCCCGGGAGATACGTGGCACCAGTTCGAGCGCGAACGATGTGACCTGTGCGGCGGCCAGGGCTGCCACCGTGGGCAGTTCGGACGCCGGCGACGCCAGACCCACCGTGATGATTCCAGCCGGTAGCGTGGCGGCCAGCTGGGGACTCAGCGGACGCACGTGGCAGAGCACATCGAACGCGGTGGCGTCGAAGTCCGCGACCAGCTGCGCGCCGGCCTTCTCATAGGCGGCGTCGGAGTAGCCCGATGCCAGTCCGGCGCCGGCTTCGACGGTGACGTCGACACCCAGCGCGGTGAGTTGGGTCACCGTTTCCGGTGTTGCTGCGACGCGTTTTTCGCCCTCTCGGCGTTCACGCCCTATGCCAACCTTCACGAGTAACCACTCCTTTGACGCATCTGCCACCTGACGAGCGAAACGGGGTCGTTCGCGCGTCCCAGGGCGATCTCACTCCGTAGCGTACCGTCGGGTTTTGCCGGCCCGGGGCGTTTTTCAGGGCCGAAAGACCCTGCCCGGGTGGCCAAGAGCACCCTCGACCTCGTAGGCTGAAGGATTGCCCGGGCCGCCGTAGTGGCGCCCACCCCGTAAAAATTGCCTGATCTTCCCGCACTGCCGCCGGCATCCACACCCGAGCAGCGCCCGGCTAAACGGATGCCCCAACCCGATTGGTTGTCCGCTATCAGCTCCACTGAACCCGCCGACGTGGCGGGCGCTCCCAGCGCCGCCCCGTCCCCGTCAGCCCCGCAAACAGCAGCCGCCTCGACCAGCCGGCCCCGACGTTTCGGGGTGCACGTGCCGGCCCCGCGGATCTTCTATCCGGCGTTGGGCATCATCGTGGCCGTCGTCCTGGTCAGCATCTTCTTCCCGGTGCGCACCGGCGCCGTCCTCGCGCAATTGCAGACCCTGGTGGTGGCCGGCCTCGGGCCGTACTACCTCGTGCTGGTGGCCTTCTTCGTCATCTTCGCACTGTGGATGGGGCTGAGCCGGTTCGGTGACATCAAGCTCGGCCAGGACGACGACAAGCCGGAATTCGGGCTGATGTCCTGGTTCTCGATGCTCTTCGCCGCGGGCATGGGCATCGGCCTGGTGTTCTGGGGCGCCGCCGAGCCGCTCACCTACTTCCTGGAGCCCAAGCCGGGCGTGCACGGCAGCCGCCCGGAACTTGCGGCCGCAGCCATGTCCCAGACTTTCCTGCACTGGGGCTTCCACGCCTGGGCGGTGTACGCCGTGGTCGGCCTGTCCCTCGCCTATGCCATTCACCGCAAGGGGCGGCCGGTCTCGATCCGTTGGGCCCTGGAACCGCTGCTCGGCGACAAGGTGAAGGGTCGCCTCGGCGATGCCATCGACGTCACCGCGATCGTGGGCACCCTGTTCGGTGTGGCCACGTCGCTCGGGCTCGGTGTCAAGCAGATCGCCGCGGGGCTGCGCCACCTGGGCGTCGTCGATTCCGTGAGCAACACCCTGCTGGTGGTCCTGATCGTGATCATCACCCTCATCGCCATCGCCAGCGTCGTCAGCGGCGTCGGCAAGGGCATCAAGTGGCTGTCGAACATCAACCTCGGCGCGGCCGCGCTCTTCCTGGTCGCCGTCCTGCTGCTCGGCCCCACGATGTACCTGCTGCGGGTCTTCGTGGAGTCCCTCGGCGGCTACTTGCAGAACATCGTCGGACTCACCTTCGACGCCAGCGCCTTCACCGGCCAGGCGGGTCTGGACTGGCAGGGCAGCTGGACGGTCTTCTACTGGGGCTGGTGGATTTCCTGGGCGCCGTTCGTCGGTGTCTTCATCGCCCGGATCTCCCGTGGCCGCACCGTGCGCGAGTTCGTCGCCGGCGTTCTCCTGGTGCCGACCCTTGTCACGTTCCTCTGGTTCGCCGTGATGGGTGGCAGCGTTATCAAGCAGGTGTGGGAGGACCCCGCGGCCCTGGTCGACCCCGAGGTGGGGATCGTGCCGGAGAACGTGCTCTTCGACTTCCTCGCCGCGCTTCCGTTCGGGCCCGTGCTGGCGGTGTTGGCTGTCGCGATCGTCGCGATCTTCTTCATCACCTCGGCCGATTCCGGCTCCCTCGTGATCGATATGCTCGCCTCCGGTGGCGAGACCGATCCGCCCAAGTGGAGCCGTATCCTGTGGGCCAGCCTGGTCGGCGTCGTCGCGATCGCTCTCCTGCTCGCCGGTGGCCTGTCCGCGCTGCAGACCGGCGCCATCCTCACCGCCATCCCGGTGAGTGTGGTGATGATCGGCATGTGTATCGCCACCTATCGGGCCTTCAGGGCCGAACACCAGGTGCTCGTGCAGGTCGAACGCCGGGTCCGCCGGGAGGAGATGGCGCGCCGGATCAGCCAGAGCGTCACCAACCATCTGGAGAACAACTTCGACGACCACTTCGGCGACCAGATGGACGGCCGCATCAGTGCCGCGATCACGGATGCCGCCGGCAACGTCTCCATCCAGACGCGAGAACGACGTGCCTTCTGGCCACGCCGACCGCGCGGCCAGACCCCCCTGGTCGACCGCCCCGACCTGGGCGAACTCACCCCGGAGGAGATCGGAGAGATGCAGGACCTGGGCGATCTGATGCCCCAGGACCCGCAGCCCACTGCGGACACGTCGTCGGCGCACCCGTCGGCGGCAGACCACGCCGAACCCGACGCCATGACGCCGGATACCGCTCTCGCGCCGGACGCCGACCCGGAGGACCCGCGCACGTCGTGAGCCGTCTGGCGAACCGGGCCGGCCGGGCCTGACGCGCCGCACACCGAAAGGGCCTGACAGGCGAGGCCATCCCCGCTGTCAGGCCTTTATCGGCGCTTGCCGAAGCGGGCCAGTGGCTCGCTGAGGCAAGTCACGTGGGCCCAGAGCCGAGGCTCGGTACCTACGACACGTGAGCACACACCCCCCAAACGCGACAGACTGAGGACGTGACCCGTCTTTCGTTCGATCCGTCCAGACTCGGTCGCGGGCTCGCATTCGCCTCGGCGATCGATGATCTGAGTGCTGCGCTTGATCGGAGCCGCACCGTGGTCGTCAGCGCGCCGCCGGGCACGGGAAAGACCACACTCGTGCCGCCCATCCTCGCCGATCGGGTTCCGGGTCGTGTGATCGTCACTCAGCCACGCCGGGTCGCTGCCCGCGCTGCCGCCCGACGACTCGCGCAGTTGGACGGATCCTCTCTCGGCTCTCGCGTCGGATACACCGTCCGTGGCGAACGCCAGGTGAGTCCGTCCACCCTGATCGAGTTCGTTACCGCCGGCGTGCTCCTGCGCCGACTGCTCGATGACCCTGGTCTCGACGGGATCGATGCGGTCATCATCGATGAAGTGCACGAACGGGCTTTGGAGACGGACCTGCTGATCGGGCTACTCGGCGAGGTCCGCGAGCTGCGCGACGACCTCGTCCTCATCGCGATGTCCGCGACCCTCGACGCCGAGAGGTTCGCGTCAATTCTCGGTACGGATGCGGGCCCGGCCCCGATCGTGACCCAGAGCGCACCGGCCCATCCGCTCGAGGTGCGCTGGGCGCCCTCTCCCACACCTCGACTGGATGAGCGGGGGGTCACCTGGGCTTTCCTCGACCACGTCGCGAGCACCGCGGTTGCCGCACACCGCACCCTCGTGCGCACCGATCCGGCCGCCGATGCTCTCGTCTTCGCGCCGGGTGCGCGTGAGGTCTCCGAGATCGCCGGACGCATCCGTGGTCTCGCCGCGGAGTTCGACGTGCGGGAACTGCACGGCCAGATCCCCGCCGCAGAGCAGGATACGGTGGTCAGTGGGCGGAGCCCCGATGCTGCGGCACGGATCATCGTCACGACGTCACTGGCCGAATCCTCTCTGACCGTGCCCGGCGTACGCCTGGTCGTCGACACCTGCCTGTCTCGTGCTCCGCAGCGGGATGCTGCACGCGGTATGAGCGGTCTCGTCACCGGCCCGACGCCCAAGGCCTCCGCCATCCAGCGCTCGGGGCGCGCCACCCGGCAGGGGCCTGGCGTCGTGGTCCGCTGCGTCGACGAGCGCACCTTCGCCACGGCGCCGTCGCACGCCACCCCTGAGATCCAGGCGGCAGATCTCACCGATGCAGCCCTGCTCCTCGCCTGCTGGGGCGCCCCAAGTGGCGTGGGCCTGCGGCTGGTCGATCCGCTCCCGTCTGGCAGCCTGGACGAGGCCCTCGCCGCGCTGCGTGGGCTCGGCGCGATCGATGCCGATGGCCGCGCCACCGACGAGGGCCGAGCGCTCGCCCGCGTCCCGACAGCTCCGCGCCTCGCCCGCGCACTGCGCGCCGGGAGTGACCTGGTCGGCGGGCGCACAGCGGCCGAGGTCATCGCGCTGCTCACAGGTGACCTCCGCGTTCACGACGGAGACGCCCAGGCCGCTCTCAACGCGCTGCGCACTGGACGAAGCCCGGATGCCCGCCGATGGGAGCAGGATGTCCGCCGTCTCGAGCGCTTCGCCGGGGCGATTGACACGACGCGAGGAGGCGCTGATCAGACCGGACTGATCATCGCGCTCGCCTTTCCCGAGTGGATCGCCCGCCGCGTCGATCAATCGCCCAACGGTGCAACCTTTCTTCTCGCCTCCGGCACCCGTGCCGGGATCACCGGTCAGCTCGCGAGTGCCGACTGGTTGGCGGTGGCGGACGTCACTCGGGCAGAGGGACGAGCGGCCGCAGGAACCGGAGCACTCATCCGCTCTGCCGCCGTCATCTCCGAGAACCAGGCGGAGCAGGTGGCGCCCCATCTCTGCACAGACCGGGTCGAAGCACGGTTCGTGGACGGGCGCGTCGTGGCCCGCCGCGAACGTCGGATCGGTGCGATCATTCGCTCGTCCGTGCCGGTGCGCGTACCGGCGGACGATGGCGGACGGGATGCCGTCCGCCGTGCCGTCACAGCGCACGGCCTCGGAGTGTTCATCTGGTCAGACGCCGCGGACGCTCTGCGGCGGCGCCTCGCGCTGCTGTATCGCGAGCTCGGATCGCCCTGGCCGGATGTCTCAGACACCGTTCTGCTCGCTACGCTCGATGCCTGGCTCGGCCCCGAGCTCTCAGACCTGGCCGCCGGCACTCCGGCCGCGCGCATCGACCTTGCCCCTGCACTCCGCCGTACCCTGCCCTGGCCCGCGGCGGTCGACCTTGACGCTCTGGTTCCGGAGCGCTTCCGGGTTCCCAGCGGTTCGCATGTCCGTCTCAGCTACCCACCCGCCGATGATTCGTCGGCTCGTCCCGTTGTGGCTGTGAAACTCCAGGAGTGCTTCGGATGGGCAGAGACCCCACGAATCGTCGGAGGACGAGTGCCGGTGTTGTTCCACTTGCTTTCCCCCGCCGGGCATCCCCTTGCCGTGACCGACGACCTCGCATCCTTCTGGGCAGGCCCGTACTCGCAGGTGCGAGCGGAGATGCGCGGACGCTACCCGAAGCACCCTTGGCCGGAGGACCCCTGGTCCGCCGTACCCACCCGCCACACCACGCGCCGCGCTGCCCTGGGCTAGGGCCGCGACACACCCTGCGGTCAGCTGAGCGCTATGCGCCGGGCACCATGTCTGCGAAGCGGGAGTAGTGGCCGTGGAAGGCCACGGTGACGGTCCGGGTGGGGCCGTTACGGTGCTTGGCCACGATCAGGTCGGCCTCGCCCGCGCGCGGGTTGTCCTTCTCGTACGCGCTCTCGCGGTGCAGCAGGATCACCATGTCGGCATCCTGCTCGAGCGAACCGGACTCGCGGAGGTCGGAGATCGCGGGCATCTTGTCGGCTCGCTGCTCCGGGCCACGGTTCAGCTGGGACAGGGCGATGACCGGGACCTGCAACTCCTTAGCGAGCAGCTTGAGCGCCCGGGAGAACTCGCTGACCTCTTGCTGGCGGGATTCGACCTTCTTGCCCGACGTCATCAGCTGCAGGTAGTCGATCACGACGAGCTTGAGGCCCACACGCTGCTTCAGTCGTCGGCACTTGGCCCGGATCTCGACCAGGGTCATGTTGGGGCTGTCGTCGATGTAGAGCGGCGCATCATTGATGCGGCCGCGGGTGGCGGCGATGGTGGTCCAGTCGCGCGCTTCGACGTTGCCCTTACGCATGCTCTGCAGGGGCACGGAGGCCTCGGCGGCGAGCAGACGCATGGCGATCTCACTGCGGCCCATTTCGAGCGAGAAGAAGATGCTCGGCATGTCGTGGTGGATCGAGGCGGCCCGCGCGAAGTCCAGCGCGAGGGTGGACTTACCCAGGGCCGGTCGGGCGGCGACGATGATGAGCTGGCCGCCGTGGAAGCCGTTGGTGAGCTCGTCGAGGTCGGCGAAGCCGGTGGGGACACCGGTGAATTGGCCGTCCTTGAGCTTGGCGGCCTCGATGTCCTCGATGGCGGCCGTGACGGCGTCGGTGAGGGGGACATAGTCTTCGACCTCGGTGCTGCCGGTGATCGAGTAGATCTCGGCCTGCGCGGTGTTCACCAGGTCGAGGACCTCGCCCTCCCCCGCGTAACCCATCTGCGCGATCCGGGTTCCGGCGTCGACGAGCTTACGGAGCATGGACCGTTCGGCCACGATGGTGGCATAGAAGCCGGCGTTGGCGGCTGTGGGCACCAGGCTGGTGAGGGTGTGCAGGTAGTCGGCGCCGCCGGCGCGGGAGATCTCGCCGAGCTTGGTCAGCTCGTCGGTGACGGTGATGACGTCGGTGGGTTCACCCTGCGCGTAGAGCGAGAGGATCGCGTCGAAGATGATCTCGTGCTTGGGAACGTAGAAATCGGCCGCGCGGACGGTCTCGACGACATCGGCGACGGCATCCTTGCTCAACATCATGCCGCCCAGGGCGCTCTGCTCGGCCAGCAGGTCGTGTGGCGGCGTGCGTTCGGCGTGGCGCGGTTCGGAGCTGCCACGGTACTCGGAGCCGCGTTGATCTGAGCCGCGTTGATCGGCGTAACCCAGGTGAGCTATCGACACGCCGAGCCTCCTCGTGTTGGTGTGGTTCTGGTGTATCAGGAGCCGCTGACAGCGATCATCCGGTAGGCAGGCGCACAAGAGCGAATACCTGCTTGCCCACCATAGAGAGACTCGTCTGCCCAGCCAAACCACCCTGTGGATAACTCTGTGAGTAATCTGCGCGAAACGCCGCACGACTTGTGCACAACCTGTGCACTCGGCTGTGGACAACTCACGGATATTTAACTTGAAGTTGCGTTTGATCAGGTATTAAAACTATTCACATGTGTGTGGAAAAACTAGTTTCAATGCTCGATTGAATGTTGATGAAATAGGTGGACACCTGTGCACAAAGCGGTGTAAAACACGGGACAAATGTGCCAAGAACGGGGGCTACGCGCTTGGGCGTTAAATAGGAGTAGCGGCGACTTCTTTCGAAACCGCCGCTACTCCTGATGAAACGAGACTACTTTGCGGCTACCACCTGAAGGGTGATGGTCGCGCTGACCTCGTCGCGCAGACGAACTGTCGCGGTGTGCTCACCGGTCAGCTTGATCGGGCTGAGCTCGATCTTGCGCTTGTCGATGGCACCGAGGCCGGCCGCGGCAACCGCGTCGGCTACGTCGGTGGTCTTGACGGAGCCGAACAGGCGTCCGCCGGCGCCGGCCTTGACGACCAGCTTGACCTTGGTGTTCTCAAGGGTTGCCTTGAGAGCCTGGGCCTCTTCGAGGGTGGCGTGCTCGCGGGCTACGCGGGCGGCCTTGATCTGCTCGATCTGCTTTTCGCCACCGCGGGTCCACGCAACAGCGAAGCCCTGGGGGAGAAGGTAGTTACGAGCGAACCCGTTCTTGACATCAACGATGTCACCGGGGGTACCGAGGCCGGAGACCTCGTGCGTCAGAATCAATTTCGACATGTGAGGGCTCCTTACCGGCCTGAGCCGGCGTAGGGCAGCAAGGCCATTTCGCGGGCGTTCTTGACGGCACGCGCGATCAGGCGCTGCTCCTGGACGGAGACGCCGGTGATGCGGCGGGCGCGGATCTTTCCACGCTCTGAGATGAACTTCCGAAGAGTGGGGACATCTTTGTAATCGATGACACCAACCCGGATCGACTTCGCGGGAGCGGCGTTCTTGCCACCCTTAGCACCGCGGAGCGGCTTGCGGCGGTCGCCGCTCGACTTTCCAGCCATGATTTCCTAACTTTCTAAAACGTGTGAGTGCAGCCGTCAACCGTGAGGTTCGGCTTAGAAGGGGGTCTCGTCGCTGAAGTTGCCCGGGGTGTTCCAGACGTCGCCGCCGCCAGTGTTGGCTGCGGGGGCGCTGGGTGCCCAGGGCTCGTCGTTACCCTGCTGCTGCGCGACGGGCGCGCCGCCGCGGGGAGCAGAGGATGACTGCGCGCGCGTGAGGGAGGCGGTGGCGTAGCGCAGCGAAGGACCAATTTCGTCGATCTCGAGCTCCATGCTCGTGCGCTTTTCACCTTCCTTGGTCTCATACGAACGCTGCTTGAGACGCCCGGAAGCGATGACACGGGAACCCTTGGTCAATGAACCGGCCACGTGCTCGGCGAATTCACGCCAAACGCTCGCGCGCAGGAACAGTGCCTCGCCATCTTTCCACTCACTCGTTGCGCGATCGAAATTGCGCGGAGTGGAAGCGATGGTGAAGTTGGCTACCGCCAGCCCGTTCTGCGTGTAACGCAGTTCCGGATCGCTGGTGAGGTTGCCCACCACGGTGATTACGGTCTCGCCGGCCATGGGCTACTTGTCGCTTGCCTTGTCGGCGTCTGCCTCGGCAGGAGCGTCCACGGCGACCGGAGCTGCCGGGGCAGCTGCAGGCTTTGCGGATGCGGCGACCTTGGCAGCGGGAGCTGCGGCAGGAGCGTCGGCCTTGACCGGAGCAGCAGCAGCCTTCGGGTTAGCTGCCTTGCGGGCGGCCTTCTCGGCGGCAAGCTTGCTTGCGACGGCAACCTGGGCGATGCCCTCTTCTGCGCGAAGCACCTTGGTGCGCATGACGGCTTCCGACAGCTTCAGCTGACGGTCGAGCTCGGCAGTTGCTGAGGCGTTTGCGGTGAAGTCGACGACGGCATAGATGCCCTCGGCCTTCTTGTTGATCTCGTATGCGAGACGGCGGCGACCCCAAACGTCAACCTTGTCAATGGTTCCACCATCGTTGCGAACAACGTTGAGGAACTTGTCAAGGCTGGGAGCTACGGTGCGCTCATCGATCTCGGGATCGAGGATTACCATCAATTCGTACTGATGCATGACTAACCCACCTCCTTCGGACTAAACGGCTGCAGTATTTCTGCAACAGGAGGGTTGTGCATGTGTTGAACGTGGAGGCCGGGAATCCGGCACACAGACAACCTGCCAAGACTACTGGAACCGCGGCGATTGCGCCACCATCCCCTCCGATGCCCTCCGCATCGGAAATCTTCCGCGAGTTGCCCACCTGCGGACGAGCTGCCCCCGCGCTCCGGGGCAACTGGTCCGCGGCAGAGCAACTCGCGGCGCGCACACCTGCGGTGGCGCTCATTGGGTGGGGCGCAGACCGGCGTTGAGGAGCAGTGCGCGGAGGCGCTCAGGTCGGAGGGCATCCGCCCAGAGCCAGCGGACCATCGCCCGGCCAGGAGCACGCAACCGGTCCTCCCGGCGCTTTTCGGCCCAGACGACCTCGTCGATTGTGCGCCCGCCCATGAACTCGCCCCTGGTGTACTTGACCTCCCCGTCGAATTCGCCGAGCAGAGGCATCCGTTTCAGTTGAAACCGGCGCTTCCAGCGGAAGTCGACCCGGTCTTCACCGAAGGGGTGCGGGTAGACCACCTGCAGCTCCGGCATCGGCATGCCGGCGAGGAAGATGCCCGTGCGGCTCAGGGACTCCCCTGGCGAGCCCGACTTCGCGTCTGCGAAGCCGACGGACCGGCGGGCACGTCGGGTGCCCCGCGCACTTCCGAGCCGCAGCACCCGGGCCATCACCTCGTCGCGCGTGATGGCCGGGATCACCGCACCGCCGGGGAGGAGGAACTGTTCCTGCAGTCCGGCATCCAGGCTGATCACCGCGGAGCGGAAGGGTTGGCTCCGGGCCAGGTCGACCAGGGTTCGGAGTCTCGTCGTCACCAGTAGACCGTCGATCTCGGTGACGTCCTCGTCCGGCAGCGGGTCGTGATGCCAGGCGATCCAGTTCTTCGACGTCCGCGTCTGTCCGCTCCCGCCCTGAAGGTGAACCTCGGTAGGCCATTGCCCGAGCACCGGCAACCCCCAGACCCGGGCCGCCGACAGGTGACTCACCACCGGGCGCGACTGCCTGGACAGCACCGCGGCCTGGATGCGCATCAGATAGCGGGCATCCGCGTCGGCGCTGGTCCAGATGGTCCGCGACACGTAGATGCCACGCCGCAAGCGCTCGGTGCCGCCGTATTCGTGCTCGCGGCGATGGGCGCGCGCGTCGTGGCCGGGCTGATCGCGGGTGAGCCGCAGCTGAGACAGCGCGGAAGCGTTGGGGTCCATGCCGAGAAGCGTCTCCCGGTGGCCTCGCCGGGCGGTGACCGGTACGCGAGCGGTGCAGAACTCGGCCGAGCTCGGCCTGTGGAGGACGGGCGCTCCCGCGCGAGTTGCCCTACTGCGGACGAGTTGCCCCGGTGTGCCGGGGCAACTCGTCCGCACGTGGGCAACTCGCCGAGGGGGGCGGGCGGGTCAGGCGCTGCGGGCCGCCCACCAGGACTGCAGACGGCGGGTGGCTTCCTCGGTGCCGAGGGGACCATCGTCCAAGCGCTGCTCCAGGAGATAGCGGTAGGCCTCGCCCACCTCACGGCCCGGCGTCAGGCCCAGGATCGCCATGATCTCTTCACCGTCGAGGTCGGGCCGAACCGAGTCCATCTCCTCTTGGGCCGCGAGCTCACGGATGCGCTGTTCGAGGTCGTCGTAGGCGAAGCCCAGCCGGTCGGCCTTGCGCCGGTTGCGGGTGGTGACGTCGGCTCGGGTGAGGATGTGCAGCCGCTCGAGCTGGTCGCCGGCGTCGCGCACGTACCGGCGCACGGCGGAGTCGGTCCAGGCCCCTTCGGTGTAACCGAAGAACCGCAGGTGCAGTTCCACGAGTTTGCCCACCGCAGCGATGGTGTCGTTGTCGAAGCGCAGCGCACGCAACCGCTTCTTGGCCAGCTTCGCACCGACCACGTCGTGGTGGTAAAAACTCACCACACCGCCGGACTCGAGCCGCCGGGTGGCCGGCTTGCCGATGTCGTGCATGAGCGCCGCCAACCGCACCACGAGGTCGGGTTCGGGAAGGTTCTTACGGGTTCGCTCGTAACCGATGGCCTGGTCGAGCACCGTCAGGGTGTGCTGGTAGACGTCTTTGTGATGATGGTGCTCGTCGACCTCCAGGCGCAGGTCCGGGATCTCCGGCAGCACGATCGCGGCCAGGCCGGAATCCACGAGCAGCTCGATGCCGGCGCGCGGGTTCGCCGAGCGCAGCAGCTTGCCGAGCTCATCGCCGACCCGTTCGGCGGAGATGATGTTGATGCTCCCGGCCATGGCGGACATGGCGATCGCGGTGTCGATCTCGAGGGTGAAGCCCAGCTGAGCGGTGAAGCGGGCGGCCCGCATCATCCGCAGCGGGTCGTCGCCAAACGAGATCTCGGGTGCGGTGGGCGTCCGCAGCACCCCGTTGAGCAGATCGTCGATCCCATTAGACGGGTCGACGAGAGTGAGCTGCGGCAACCGCAGAGCGAGCGCGTTCACGGTGAAGTCCCGCCGCAGCAGGTCATCATCGAGGCTGCTGCCGAAGACCACGTCGGGGCGGCGGGTCTGACCGTCGTAGCTGTCGGCCCGATAGGTGGTGATCTCGACCTTCTCGCCCGCGATCTGGGCGCCGATGGTGCCGAACGCACGACCGATGTCCCAGTGCGCCTCGGCGATCGGCTTGACGATCGTCAGGATCTGGTCGGGAGTGGCGTTGGTGGTGAAGTCGAGGTCATTGGTGACCCGGTTCAGGAACGCGTCGCGGACGGGACCGCCGACCAGGGCCAGTTCAAAACCGGCCGCGGCGAATGAGTTCGCCAAACGGGACACCGTGGGGGACGCAGCCAGGTCGCCCAGTCTTGCGAGGGCTGCCGTGACGCTCTGCATGCCCCAATGGTAGTTGCTCGCCCGTCCCACCCGCGCGCCACCCAGCCGGCGCGGAGGGTTCTCACCCGGCTACGCCGTAGAATCCCGTACATGCTGGCCGATCCGAATCACGCGCGTCGGCCTGCGCTCCCCGGAATCCGGCGTCGCATCGTGGCCGCGCTGCTGTGCGCCCCCCTGCTGCTCTGCCCGGCGCTGGCCACCGCGACTCCGGCAACCGCCGCGACGGGCACGTTCGTGGGGTCGGTGGACACGGCGACCAACGACGACACCGTCGCCCTGCACGTCACACCGGCCACCTCCTCGATCCTGCGCCTCAACGAGGACCTCAAGCTCTCCGTCACCATCACCAACGATTCCGCCACCGCCATCCCCACCGGAAACATCGATGTCTTCCTGGCGGAGCGGGCGCTGACCAGTTCAACGGACCTGGACGACTGGCTCGCCTCGGACGAGGACGACGACACCGGCAGCGACCTGATGACCAGCGTCCCGCTCACCGTCCCCGTGCAGCCCAACAGCACAGTCACGGTCGCGGTCTCGGTGCCCAACGCCGCGCTCGGCCTGTTCGAGTGGAGTCCCTGGGGACCGCGGGGCATCGCGGCCTCCCTCAACACTGATGAATCGGTGCGGGCGTCCGGTCGGTCCACCTTCGTCTGGTACCCGGATGCCTCCGTGCAGCAGCCCCCCGTCGTCACCCCGGTCAGCCTCGCCGTAGCGATGCCGATCACCACCCCCGCGAACAGCTCCGGCCTCATCAGTGCCGAGGATCTCGCCGCGTACACCTCCAGCTCCGGTATCCTCACCCGCCAGCTCGACGGGCTTCTCAACCGCCCCGTCGCGATCGCCGTCGACCCGATGATCATCGCCTCGATCCGGGTGCTCGGAACGAGCGCGCCTGAGTCCGCGATCACCTGGCTGAACCGCCTCGATCTGGCGGAAAACGATATATTCCCGCTCGGGTATGCAGACTCGGATCCTTCCCTGGCCGTTCAGGCCGGGTCAAGCAGCCCGCTCTCACCGACCTCGCTGACCTTCGCCACCGACCCGGCCCTGTTCGTTCCCATCGAACCCACCGCCGCGCCAGCGCCCGAGGGCAGCGCCGTCGATCCCGGCGCACCGACCTCGTCCGACGCGCCCGCGGTCCCGGACCAGCCCACCGGCGAAAACCCTGTGCCGACCCTCGACCAGCTGCTCGCCTGGGACTACACCTCCACGTCCATCGCCTGGCCCGCCGACGACGCCGTCGCTCAGGCAGACCTGTCCGCCTTCGCGACCGCGGAACTCACCACGACGCTCCTCTCATCGGGCAACGTGACCCTGGACGACCCTGAAGTCACCACCAGCACAACTGTCGACCTGGGCTCCAACGAACTCGGCCTGGTTGCCGACGCCGGGATCTCGGAGGCGATGCGCTCGGCCGTCATGGCCACGACCGATGACGACTGGCGCGGGTACATGGCCGAGTTGTCCTCCCAAATCGCCGTCGTGGCCGCCGCGAATCCCGACCAGGCGCACACGCTCCTCGCTACCCTCGATCGCGGCTGGCCGCCGACCGCGGCGCGGCTGGCGCAGACCATCGACGCACTGTCGGCCCTGCCCTGGTACTCCGCAACAACGCTGACGGCGGCAGCAGCAGCTCCGGTCTCCACCGACGTCACCTTCCGGCCGCAGGCCGAGCCCAGCAGCAGCGTCGACCTCGCGAGCCGACTGATCGCCCGGGAAGCCGAGATCGTCTCCTTCTCCACAGCCCTCGCCGATCCGGCCGCCGTCACGGCACCGAACCGGCTCGCCGTGCTGGCCCTGCTGGCGACGTCCTGGCGGGCCGACCCGGACGACTGGCGCACCGCCGTTGACGACAATCTGGCGACGTCCAGCGAGGTGTTGCGGTCGGTCACGGTGAGCACCAAGGGACCGATCAATGTCGTCGGAAGCAAGGTCGACATCCCCGTCACGCTGAACAACGCCCTCGGCCAGGCCGTCACGGTGCGGGTACAGGTCGTCCCCTCCAACGGCCGCCTGGTGGTGGGCAACGATGTCGAGGCCGTGATCGACGCGAGTTCGGCCAAGACAGTGTCTATCCCCGTGACCGCAGCGGTCGGAAACGGCGCGGTCAGCCTGCGAGTGACGCTCTTCACCCCGTCCGGGGCGCAACTGGGTCAGCCCTCGTTGATCTCGGTCAATGTGCGCGCGGACTGGGAAGGCATCGGATCCCGCATCTTTGCCGCTCTGGTCGTGCTGTTCTTCGGCTTCGGCGTGTGGCGCAACATCGTGCACCGGCGACGCGACCGTTCACAGGGCGCCGAAGCTGACGCCGACCCGCTCGACAGCGACCCCGCCGTCACTCCCCCAGCTGTTGCCGACGATGTCCCCCCGGCTCCCCGTGGTTAGCCAGGGCGGCGTCGGCCGCGCCAGTGCGATCTTGGCCTCGGGAACTCTCGTCTCGCGTCTGCTCGGTTTTCTCAAGGTCATCGTCTTCGCCCACATCATCGGGCAGATCGGCAGCGTCCCCGACGCCTTCACGGTCGCCAACCAGCTGCCGAACACCGTGTACACGATCGTGGCCGGCGGCGTCCTCACCGCGGTGCTGGTTCCCCAAATCGTGCGCGCGAGCCTGCACGACGATGGCGGGACCGCATACATCAACAAGCTCGTCACCCTGGCCTTGAGCATCCTGGCCATCACGACCCTGGCCGCCACGCTGCTCGCACCCCTGATCACCCGGTTCATCGGCCTGGGCTTCTCCCCCGAGCAACTGTCGTTGGCGATCGGATTCGCGTACTGGTGCCTGCCGCAGATCTTCTTCTACGGCTTGTACACGGTCCTGGGCGAGGTCCTCAACGCCCGCAAGTCCTTCGGCCCGTTCACCTGGGTGCCCGTGATCAACAACGTGATCTCCATCGGCGGTCTGCTGCTGTTCGGTCTCCTGTTCGGTATCGACACGGATGGCCAACGGCCGCCGGCCGACTTCACCCCGGGGATGACCGCCCTGCTGGCCGGCAGCGCGACGCTCGGTGTCGTGTTGCAGGCCCTGGTGCTCTACTACTTCTGGCGCCGCATCGGCTTGCGCTACCGCCCCGACTTCGCCTTCAGGGGTGTCGGCCTCGGCGCGGCCGGCAAGATGGCCAGCTGGACCTTCGGCATGCTGCTGCTGACCACGATCGCCGGCATCGTCGAAACGCAGGTCGTGACCCTCGCATCGGGAGAAGGCGCTTCCTCCACCGTCATGAGCACGGCGTGGCTGATCTTCATGCTGCCGCACTCGATCATCACGGTTTCCGTGGCCACCGCGTATTTCACCCGGATGAGCGAGCACGCCGCCCGCCATGACACCGAGAAGCTGCGCACGGATGCCTCCTCGGCCATCCGCGGGACCACCCTGCTGATCGTGCTCGCCAGTGCGGTCATCATGGTCTGCGCCTACCCGTTCGCCACGGTCTTCGGCGAAGCCGGGTTCGAACAGGTGCAAGCCATCGGCAACGTCATCATCGCCTTCCTCCTGGGCCTGGTGGCCTTCTGCGTGCTCTTCGTCGTGCAGCGCACCTTCTACGCCCTCGGCGACACGCGGACCCCGTTCTTCTTCACCCTGTTCCAGGTGGTCCTGGTCATCACGGGTGTGCTCGGCTGCGCCCTGCTTCCGCCGCAATGGATCGCGTTCGGCATCGCCCTCGTGGTGACGGTATCCGGGATCCTCCAGGCGATCCTGGCCGCGTGGCTGCTGCGCAAGCGTCTCGGCGGTATCGACGGGCGGCGGATCCTGCGCAGCCTGGTGAAGTACGTCGCCGCCGTCATCGTCCCGGTCGCCGCGGGAATCGGCATCCTGGTCGTGCTGGGCGGCACCACGGCGGGCGGTTTCGCCGTGTCGGGAATCGGACCGGCGATTCTCTCCATGATCCTGATCGGTTCGGTCATGGCCGTGCTGTACTTCGGCCTGTTGCTTCTCATGCGCAGCCCCGAACTACACGGCTTCCTGGCCCCGTTGAAGGCCCGCCTCGGGCGGTAGCCCGCCCGTGCTGCGGGTAATGGCCGGGTGACCGGTTGCTGAACAGCAGCTGTGCAGCGGGGGCTCGAGCCGGACGGAGCGGAATAGCTTCCGATTAGGATGTGTTGTACCCGAATGTGAGGCGCCGAAAGGCGTCTCTTCCACTGATTTCAAGGAGTCTACGCGTGCGTCAGATCATCATCATCGGTTCGGGTCCTGCCGGATTCACCGCCGCCATCTACGCTGCGCGTGCGAACATGAAGCCGCTGCTGATCGCCAGTTCGGTCGAGGCCGGCGGTGAACTGATGAACACCACCGACGTTGAGAACTTCCCGGGCTTCGCCGACGGCATCCAGGGCCCGGAGCTGATGGCGAAGATGCAGGAGCAGGCCGAGAAGTTCGGCACCGAGGTCGTCTACGACGACGTGACCAAGCTCGAATTCGGCGACACGGTCAAGTCGGTCACCCTCGGCAACGGCGAGAAGCACGAGGCCCTGTCGGTGATTTTCGCCACCGGGTCCGCCTACCGCAAGCTCGGCATCCACGACGAAGAGCGTCTGAGCGGCCGGGGCGTGTCCTGGTGTGCCACCTGCGATGGTTTCTTCTTCAAGGAGAAGGTCATCGCCGTTGTCGGCGGCGGCGACTCCGCCATGGAGGAGGCCACCTTCCTCACCCGCTTCGCGAAAAAGGTCTACATCATTCACCGTAAGGACACCCTCCGGGCGTCCAAGATCATGCAGGAGCGCGCTCTGTCGCACCCGAAGATCGAGTTCGTCTGGAACTCCGAGGTCGTCGGCATCGATGGTGAAGAGGCCGTTGAGGGTCTGCGTCTTCGTGACACCGTCACAGGCACCGAGAGCACCCTCGAGGTGGGCGGTTTGTTCGTCGCCATCGGCAACGACCCGCGCACCCACCTCGTGCACGATCTGCTCGACCTCACCAGTGAGGGCACCATCGCCGTCGCCGGACGCTCCTCCAAGACCAGCCAGGCGGGCGTCTTCGCCGCCGGAGACGTCATTGACCCCACCTACCGCCAGGCCGTCACCGCGGCCGCCAGCGGCACTGTGGCGGCCCTGGACGCCGAACACTACCTGGCCACCCTCCCCGAGGACTTGCTGGCTGCGGCCGGCGACCCCGAATTTGCAAGCGTCACCAACTAAGGAGCACTACATGTCAGCACGCGCCGTCACCGACGCCACCTTCGACCAGGAAGTCATCAACAACGAGAAGACCGTCCTGGTGGACTTCTGGGCCGAGTGGTGTGGCCCGTGTCGCGCCGTCAGCCCGATCCTCGACCAGATCGCCGCGGAGCACTCCGACAAGATCGACATCGTCAAGCTGAACGTGGACGACCACCCGGCCCTCGCCGCAAAGTACATGATCACCTCCATCCCCGCGATGAAGGTCTTCCAGAAGGGTGAGGTCGTCAAGACCGTCATCGGCGCCAAGCCGAAGCCCGCCCTCGAAGCCGACCTGGCCGCCTACCTCAAGTAGCCGCCGGCAGGTTCTTCCGCGAACCCGACACCCGCCCGGCAGCCGCCGGGCGGGTGTTTTTTGTAAATTCAAGCGGATGCGGCCGCTGAGCGACGCACCCCATACGATTAAGGCCACACCAGAACGGATATGACGTGACAGCGATAGGCACCTCCCAGGCCGGCAACAACCTCGACCCGTGGTACCACCACTACGCCGAGCGAGCCGCCGCCCTGCGCGCCTCCGAGGTGCGCGCCCTGTTCGCCGTCGCCTCGCGCCCCGAGGTCGTCTCCCTTGCCGGTGGCATGCCCTACGTCGCCGCCCTGCCCCAGGACCTCGTGATCAACGCGATGGACAGCGTCATGCGCAAACAGGGCCCCGTTGCGCTGCAATATGGCTCTGGCCAGGGAGTTCCCTTGTTCCGTGAGCAGATCCTCGAGGTCATGGCGCTGGAAGGCATCCGCGCCCACGCCGATGACGTCGTCGTCACCACGGGGTCGCAACACGCTCTCGAACTGGTCAGCAAGCTCTTCCTGGACCCCGGCGACGTTGTCATCGCCGAGGGGCCGAGCTATGTCACGGCCATGGTCATCTTCAAGTCGTACCAGGCCGATGTCGACCATGTACCCATGGACGAGCACGGCATGATCCCCGAGGCCCTCCGCGAACACATCGCACGCCTGAAGGCCGCCGGTCGCAAGATCAAGTTCCTTTACACGATTCCCAGTTTCCACAACCCGGCCGGGGTGACCCTCAGCTGGGCCCGCCGTCTGGAGATCCTGGAGATCGCGAAGGCCAACCAGATTCTGGTCCTCGAGGACAACCCGTATGGGCTGTTGTATTTCGACCAGAAGGCACCGGATGCCATGCGTTCCATCGAACGGGACGGTGTGGTGTACCTGGGGACCTTCTCCAAGACCCTCGCCCCCGGCTTCCGGGTGGGTTGGGCCCTGGCGCCGCACGCAATCCGCGAGAAGCTCGTGCTGGCCAACGAGGCGGCGGTACTCTCCCCCAGCTCGTTCAGCCAACTGGTGATCTCCGAGTACCTGTCCACCGCGGATTGGAAAGGTCAGATCAACACCTTCCGCGGCGTCTACCGCGAACGCAAGAACGCCATGCTTTCCGCGTTGACGGAATACCTTCCCGAGCTCACCTGGACCAACCCCAACGGCGGGTTCTACGTGTGGCTCAACCTGCCGGACACCCTGGACTCCAAGGCAATGCTGCCTCGCGCGGTCAAGGAGCTCGTGGCGTACACCCCCGGCACGGCGTTCTTCGCGGATGGTCAGGGTCGCCAGAACATCCGGCTTTCCTTCTGCTATCCCACGCCGGACCACATCCGCCTGGGTATCCGTCGCCTCGCCACCGTCATCCGTGACGAACTAGAGCTGCTCGACACCTTCGCCGGAACAGGCTCGCTGTTTCCCGCCCACGACGGTCGCCGCTTCGGCGCCCCGCCGCCCGACATCAACTAACCCCGCGTTTCTCCGGCTCGAGCTAAGGAAAACCCCAGATCATGAGCGAATCAGAGTTTCTTGACATTGTGGTGCTCGCGGGTGGAATCTCGCACGAGCGCGACGTCTCCATGCGCAGTGGCCGCCGGGTGGCAGACGAGCTGACCGGGCTCGGTCACACCGTGACCGTGCTCGACCCGCAAGCGGGACTCCTCACCGAGCTAGCCACCCGCAAGCCCGACGTGATCTGGCCCGTTCTGCACGGCGCGACCGGAGAAGACGGTGCCCTGCTCTCACTGCTCGAGACCACCGGGATCCCGCACGTCGGCCCGCGTGGCACCGCGGCGGGACTGGCCTGGTCCAAGCCCACCGCCAAGGAACTTGTGCGTCGCGCCGGATACGCCACCCCGCCCTGGATCGCCCTCTCGCGTGAGACCTTCCGCGACCTCGGTGCCGCCAGCGTGCTCGAGCACCTCGTGACCGCCCTGGGCACACCCCTGGTCGTCAAACCCGCTCAGGGTGGTTCCGCCCAGGGCGTGACCATTGTCGACACGGCAGCAGGTCTCCCCCGCGCTATGGTCGATGCCTACACCTACGACGAAACCGCCCTCGTCGAGACGAAGATCGAAGGCACCGAGCTTGCCATCACGGTCATCAACACCGGTGCCGGGCCCGTCGCCCTCCCCGCCGTTGAAATCGTGCCCGTGAGTGGCGTCTTCAGCTTCGAAGCTCGGTACAACGCCGGCGAAACGCTGTTCTTCACGCCGGCCCGCATCGCCCCGGATGTGGCCCAGCGGGTGGCCGAGACCGCCGTGGCGATTCATAGCCTGCTGGGGTTGGCCCAGCTTTCCCGCATCGACCTGATGGTCGACGCCGAGGGGGTCGCATGGTTCCTCGAGGCGAACGTCCTGCCCGGACTCACCGAAACCTCGCTCGCCCCGCAGTCCATTGAAGCCTCCGGAGAGTCACTCGGAACTGTCTATGCGGCTCTCGCTCGAGCGGCCTCCACCAGCCTGCAGTAGCCACGCGTTGCCGTCATGTTTCACGTGAAACACGACCCTCCGAGGCTGGGTGTTTCACGTGAAACATTGTCAACGACGGCTCCCAGTGGCCGCTCGTCACCATCTCGCCGGTCCGGCCAGAAAGCGAGACGCGCCCTTCGGTGGTCGAGCTGGTCGAGGCCCTGCTGGAGGAACCTAGGCGGCCACCCGCTCCTGGCGACAGATCTGAACTTCGTCCCCACGTCGTTTGATCTGGCGGCTCCGAGCGCCACCGCGCGTCCACTCCCCCGCGCGTCCACTCCCCCGCGCGTCAATGCCGCCGAAGTAGCTCGGGAACGCCACAAATCGCCCTCGACTGGCCCAAAACCGGCTCAAATTGCGCTGTAGAGGCCGTTGTATGCGCTCCCGTGCAGCCCATTGGCACCGGAAACCCGCTTTCGACAACCACAATCAGCCGTGGGTGCGCATTTCAGACCTTGACGTGCAGGCCCCAACCACCTTGCCGGTCGAGCCTGCTGAGCCCCTAGGTGACGAATGTTTCACGTGAAACACCGGACCGGAGACGCGGCAGCTTCCGACGGCGCATCCGCCCCGACCACCGAATTCGCCTCCATTTTCGCTGAAACAGCCCTCTCAAGTCCCCCATTTGCGGCCGCTCCCCTCGCGGGATCGTTCCTACTCATGAGTGCCAAAAACTTGACGTCGACAAGTTCAATCAACCAGACATGGAGCCCACGGGGCCTATCCAGAAGCGGGAGCGGAATCTCGACGGGCTGAAGCAAGCGAGTCAGGGCCCGTTACGTCGCCCGCGTCAATCCCCGACACCCTCACTGAGCGGTCGGGACGATCCGAACGCCAGGGCTTGCGCTCCGCACGTACGTCGGCCGAGCTTGACGACACGGCCAGAAGTCTCGAGCCGCGGGCACGGCCAGACCCACCCGACGTGCTCCGGCCAGAACACGCAGGTTGCATGCCATTTCGGGGGTCGTGCCTATCGAGTCCCGACACGGCCAGTGTTTCACGTGAAACAACGCTCGGAGCAGGTCCAGCCGGCGCAATTCCGGGCCGTTTGACGTAAACCCGACACGTGAGCCATCGAACGACCACTCCCCCGCTTTCGGAGGGCCAAAGACAGCCCGGCGACGCCACGATCGTCTTACGAGCGTCCGGAATCGGGCCAGGGGTCGGTCACGGTCAGCGCTGAGCAGAGCGCGTCGTGCCAGCCGGCTCAGTGAATCTGATGTCAGAAATCTCAAGCGGTTAGGTGAGACCTGAAGAGTCGCTTCCTCGAACGGGGCACCGTGATTTCGGAACGCCCCAGTCAACCCGCCTCGAAGGAGCAGTCATGGCCTGAGCGTCGCACCCTCGTGGTTGGTCAAGCCCGTCGCTACCACGCGCGGCAGCTGTTTCACGTGAACATCACACTCGACGGGATGCCCGTCGTGAGCCAGGGTTCGTCAACCACCGGCCACCCGGTTTCTCGCCGCAAAGGGGGTACAGTAGGCAATTTTCCCGCCAGATTGGCGCGAATTGACGGCCCTGAGAGCCATCGTAAGGCTGCTGCTCCGCTTGTCAGCGGCGCAAATGCCGGCTCGTCGCGCCACAGTCGCCCTCTCAACGCCCCAAATGAGCTCAAAATCGCGTAAACCGATGACTGCCGGCCGCGCGGTTCGGGCTCAGGAGCATCGAGGATCCGACTTCGACAGGCTCAATCCCGGGGACCCCCGTTGGATCGGACTCGTCGACAGGCCCAGGCCTGATTTCGACAAGCGCAATCAGCGAGGCCCGGTTGTGGGTGAGCGTGCGAGACCCTCGGATTCGAACATCGACCACGTCAGTCACCGAGGCCCGGAAGGGTGGCCAGGAGCCGAGCTGTCAGGACCCGGAAATCTGATATCCACATGCTCAATCAGCGAGGACCGCCGCGGGCGAGTGCGCCCGAATCAGTAGGGAACCTCGCTCACCTCGATCAGCGAGACCCGCCGTTTGGCAGGCCTACCTCGTCCCACACCGAATGTTTCACGTGAAACAGTGCCCGGCTAGTTGGCTCCGAAGCCGGGTTCCCCGAGTACGCCGAGGATGCGGTTCAGGTCGCCGATCGTAGCGAAATCAACTGTGATCTGGCCTTTACGTGCGCCCAGGTTGATTTTCACGCGGGTATCGAGGCGGTCTCCGAGGTGTTCGGCGATCTCGTTGAGATGTCCCTGTCGCTTTCCGGGTGCGGGTTTCACGACAACGGGTTTGGGTCCGGCAGCGGCGGCGGCCTCAGCCGCCCGCACCGACAGGTCCTCGTTGACGATCTTGTCTGCGAGGCGCAACATGCCCTCGGTGTCCCCCACTGACAGCACTGCTCGCGCATGACCAGCCGACAGTACGCCGGCCGCAACACGAAGCTGCACGGCCTCCGGCAGCTTCAACAGGCGCAGGGTGTTGGTGATCTGCGGGCGCGACCTACCGATGCGGCTGGCCAGCTCTTCCTGGGTGATGTCGAAGTCCGACAGCAGCTGCTGGTAAGCGGACGCTTCTTCGAGCGGGTTCAGCTGCGCGCGGTGCAGGTTCTCCAGCAGCGCGTCGCGGAGCATGTCGATGTCAGCGGTATCCCGCACGATCGCCGGGATGCTGTCGAGGCCGACTTCCTTGGTGGCGCGCAGGCGCCGCTCCCCCATGACGAGTTCGTACTTGCCCGGCTGTTCCAGGAGCGGACGCACGACGATGGGCTGCAGCACTCCGACTTCGCGAATGCTGTGCACGAGTTCGGCCAGGTCGTCCTCGTCGAAAACGCTGCGCGGCTGCACGGCATTGGGCACGATGTCGGCCGGATTCAGATGCGCAAGGCGCGCCCCGGGAACCGGAAGAAGCTCAACAGTGGTCTCGTCGGCCGCCTCGATCGTCGCCGTCGAAGCCGAACCTGCGGAAGACGTCGGCGCAGAGCCGGGCACCGGGGAGGCGCCGGCGGTGCCCTCGGCGTGCGGGACCTCGTTGTACGGGAAGAAGACGTCAACGGGTCGTGCCTGTGACGGGTTGTCCTGCACGGGAATGAGCGAACCGATACCGCGGCCGAGCCCTGTACGTTTCGCCATTACTGCGCATCTCCTGTTCGTGGAACGCCCCGACGGGCGATTTCTGCGGCTGCTTCGAGGTAGGAGAGCGATCCTGCCGAGTTGAGGTCGTAGCTGATGACGCTCTGACCGTAGCTGGGCGCCTCAGAAACCCGCACCGAGCGCGGAATCAGCGTGTCCAGCACCTGTTTCGGGAAGTGATCGCGCACATCTTGCGCCACCTGGTTCGCGAGGTTCGTGCGGCTGTCGTACATGGTGAGCAGGATCGTCGAGACGATGAGTTGCGGGTTCAGGTGCTTCTCGATCAGCTCGATGTTCTTCAACAGCTGACTCAGTCCCTCCAGCGCGTAGTACTCGCACTGAATCGGGATGAGAACCTCCCGAGCGGCGACGAACGCATTGATCGTGAGGAGCCCGAGGGACGGCGGGCAGTCGATGAAGACGTAGTCGTAGGGGTCCGCCATCTCCTTGATGTGCAGGTCCAGGGCGCGACGCAGTCGCTGTTCCCGGGCAACGAGCGAAACGAGTTCGATCTCTGCGCCGGCCAGGTGGATGGTCGCCGGTACACAGTACAGCGCCCCGAACTCCGGGCTCTTCTGCACAACGTCCACCATCGGCAAGTCATTGATGATGACGTCGTAAACACTCGAGGTCTCGGCGCGGTGCTCCACACCGAGCGCGGTGGAGGCGTTGCCCTGCGGGTCCAGGTCGATCACGAGAACACGCGCACCCTGGCGGGCCAACGCGGCGGCCAGGTTGACGGCGGTGGTGGTCTTGCCCACCCCACCCTTCTGATTGGAGATGGTGATCACCCGGGTGCTCTCGGGCTTGGGTAGCCTCTCGGCGGCGATCACCTGACGGCGGCGGGTCAGATCCGAGATCTCCCGCGCCAGGGGGGTGCTGTTGTCGACGCCGGAACCGGGAGTGCCGGTCTGCTGGTCTTCGCCGGGATGTTTCACGTGAAACCTTTGCGTTCGACGGTTGATGAGCCACCCGAAAGGGTGCCCCGGAGTTCTCCGCCCATGTTGCGCGGATGTTGCCGGGGACTAGTCCACTGTAGCCTTAATGACCCGCGTGACGTCCTCCAGCACACCCTCGCCGAGGGTGAGGACCTCCACATCGCGCAGGCGGAACTTCTTGATCGGCTTGGCGGCGTTGGCGATCTCCCCCGCGGCACCCGCGCCCTTCATCAGCACGAGTTCACCGCCGGAACGCAACAGTGGGGCCGTGAGGGGAATCAGGGTCTTGAACGCGCTCACGGCGCGGGCGGTGACCTGATCCAGGGGCGTATCCAGACGGATGTCTTCGGCGCGGGCCCGCTGCACCCGTGCGTTGGTGAGGCCGAGTGCGGCGATCTGGCCGGTCAACCACGCCACTCGGCGTTCCATCGGCTCGATGAGCACGAACGAGACATCGGGCCGCGCGATCGCCAGCACCAGACCCGGCAGCCCGGCGCCCGATCCCACGTCGCCGACCAGGCCGGGCTTCAGGAGTGGTGCTACCACGACGCAGTTCAGGATGTGCCGGCTCCACAACCGGGGAAGTTCGAGCGGACCGATCAGGCCGAGCTCCTCCCCCTGCTCGGCGAGGTGCCTGGTGAACTCTCGGGCGACCTCGATGCGGTCACCGAAGAGTCCAGCTGCAACGGCGGGCTCGGCCTCGAGGGTCTCAGTCATACTCGGTGTGGCTACGCTGCCGTGATGACGGTGTGACGGTCGCGACCTTCGCCCAGGGACTCGGAGACGTATCCGCGCTCCGAAACGATGTCGTGCACGAGCTTGCGCTCGTAGGACGACATCGGGGGGAGGGAAGCCTCCGTTGCGCCGCCTTCGATGCGCTCGATGGCGTGGCCGACGAGGTCGGTCAGCTCGGCCTCGCGGGCCTCGCGGGATCCGCCGATGTCGAGGATCAGCCTGGAGAACGACCCGGTCTTGTTCTGCACGGCCAGTCGGGTGAGCTCCTGCAGGGCGTTCACGGTGTCGGGCTTGGACAGCAGGCGCAGGTTCTGCGGGTCAACCGAATTCACCGACAGGTAGGCCCGTCCGTTCCGGGCATCGATGTCGATGTCACCGTCGAGGTCGCAGATATCCAGGAACTCTTCAATGTAGTCCGCTGCGATGTCGCCTTCCTGCTCCAGCTGGCCGATGGTGGGAGCGGCGTCGGACGCGGCATCCGCGTTGATCACGTCGGTGTTCTCAGTCACGATGTCCATCCCTCTTACTTCTTGGGGCCGGTCTGCTTTTTGGCACGGTTCTTGCCAACGGGCTGCTGGCGCTGGGCCGGCTTCTTGGGCTCGTCGACAATGATGACGTCTCCGTCGGTTGCGATGAGCTTGCCCTTGCGGGCGAGCCGCTCTTCGCGGGCCTTGGCGGCCTCACTGCCCGGTGTGGGCATGTTTCGGATGACGAGGAACTGCTGGGCCATGGTCCAGATGTTCGATGTGAGCCAGTAGAACATCACGCCGAGCGGGAAGGCCACACCGGAGAAGGCGAAGACCAGGGGCAGCAGGTACAGCATGATCTTCTGCTGCTTGAACATCGGGCTGGCCTTGGTCTCCGGCGACATGTTCTTGGAGACGATCTGCAGCTGGGTGATGAACTGCGACGCGGTCATCAGGACGACCATGGTGGCCGCGATGATCATGACGGAGAGGTTGAAGTCCGCTCCGGAGGTCCACAGCGTCCACTGCTGGGCGAACGTGTCGTGCAGCGGGGCAACGCCGAACAGGTTGGCATTGCCGAAGCTGGTCGCCAGGGCCTGGTTGAGGGGGCCGACGCCGGCGTTGGAGCGCTGGGCGTCGTTGAGCACCGAGAACAGGGCAAAGAAGATGGGCATCTGCAGGAGCAGGGGCAGGCACGAGGCGAGCGGGTTGGTCCCGGTGCGCTTGTACAGCTCCATGGTCTCGCGGGACATGGCCTCGCGGGAGAACTGGTCCTTCTTGCCCTTGTACTTGTCCTGGATCTTTTTCAGCTGCGGCGCGACCTCGAGCATCTTGCGCTGGCTCTTGATCTGCTTCACGAAGATGGGGATCAGCGCAGCTCGCACCACGAGGACCAGGCCAACGATGGACAGCACCCAGGTGATGCCGTCGTTGTAGCCCATGCCGAGGTTGGAGAACAACCAGTGGAAGGCGACGAGCAGAAGCTCAACGGCCCACTTCAGCGGCCAGAGGATAGTACCTATGAGGTCCATACGTGCGGGTCAGCCCTTTCCGTGGCTAAAGGAACTACAAATCCAAACGACGTCACGGTGTAGCGACGGTGTCGTTTCAGGGGAACATCATCGATTCCGCCCTCAGCCCAAGGATGACAACGCAAGACCCGACGTGCGGCGAAAAAAGAGCCGACGATCAGGCCATATTCTTGGACGGCGCCGAGGGCGTACGCCGAACACGAGGGATAGTACCGGCAAACATCGCCGTACAACGGTGAGATTACTGCGCGATAGACCCGCAGGAGCGCTACCCCGAGATTTCGGGGCAGCAATACCAACGTGAGGATCACCCTGTTCATCTCGCGCGCTGCCCCTTGACCAGTGCAGTCGACAGCTCGGCCACAAGATCGGGCCAGCTGGCGTGCACAGATGTCGGCAGTGCGCGAAAAACGATCTCCGTCCCGGCGGGAACGCCAGGAAGGAGATCGAAGCTTGCCGCTTTCAGACGACGACGCACGCGGTTTCGAACCACCGCGCCGCCCACGTTCTTGGCGACGATGAACCCGAACCGCACCGGGGTGGGTTCTGGGTTGCGGCGGAGGTACGCCACAGTGTGCGGGCCGACGACCCGCACACCTCGTCGAACGACAGCCTTATAGTCGCTCCCGCTCGTGATGCGATTGGCGTGAGCGAGCACGGGAGGTCTTACGCGGAGAGTTCGGTGCGACCCTTGCGACGACGAGCACCGAGGATGGCGCGTCCGGCGCGGGTGCGCATACGAAGACGGAAACCGTGCACCTTCGCGCGACGACGGTTGTTCGGCTGGAACGTTCTCTTGCTCATTGTTCAATCTCCACGTATTGGATCTCCGCAGGCCAAAACGAGCGGCCGGGAAAGAGTGAGGTAGCCCACGGGCTGGGGTCAACTGATTAAAACTACGGCTTCGCTCGCCCGTGGTCAAACTGACGACGCCCAAACGTTCGATTCTGCCCATTGAATTCCCATTTCCGGTACAGACACGCTGGCAATCTTCAAGCTAATTTGGCCTGACCGCCGGTCATTGACTACCGTGAGGACAAGTTATCCACAGGTTGTGGGTAAACCCTGAGAATCCAGTTGTTATTTGCCCACAGGCGGTGGATAACGTTGTGGATGAATCGCCCGATGGGCATTCTGTGTCCACCCGCGAAGGCTCTCTCAGGGCGGCAAACGTACAGATGAAGATTGTGGGAAACCATGCCAGACGGGGAACAGCCCATCAGCGAGACATGGCGGTCAGTTCTGACCATTCTGGAGTCGGACGACACGGTCACTCCGATGCTGTACGGCTTCCTGAACCTGGTCGAGCCCAAAGGCATCGCGGCCGGCACCTTCTACCTGGAAGTCCCGAACGAGTTCACCGCGAGCATGCTCAACGTGCGCATGCGGGTTCCCCTGCTCACTGCCATGGGCCAGCTCAGCGAATCGGTCGCGGTCACCACGTTCTACGTCGTGGTCAATCCCGAGCTCGAGCAGGAGTCCCTGCGCCCGGTTCAGGAACCCATCGAACGCCAGCCTGACATCGAGACGCCGGCCACGCCGCAGTCGGTTTTCGAAAGCACTCCCCCTGAGCGCCCCCACGACACCCGGCTGAACTCCAAGTACAGCTTCGACAACTTCGTCATCGGACAGTCCAACCGGTTCGCACATGCCGCGGCCGTCGCCGTTGCCGAGGCTCCGGCCAAGGCGTACAACCCGCTCTTCATCTACGGTTCCTCCGGCCTGGGCAAGACCCACCTGCTGCACGCCATCGGCCACTACGCGATGAGCCTGTATCCGGGCATCCGTGTGCGCTACGTCAGTAGCGAGGAATTCACCAACGACTTCATCAACTCGATTGCCAACAACCGCGGTTCCGCCTTCCAGAACCGGTACCGCAACATCGACATCCTGATGATCGACGACATCCAGTTCCTGCAGGGCAAGGCGGAGACCCAGGAAGCGTTCTTCCACACCTTCAACACCCTGCACGATCACAACAAACAGGTCGTCATCACCAGCGACCTGCCGCCGAAGGCCCTCACCGGGTTTGAAGACCGCATGCGGTCGCGCTTCGAGTGGGGCCTGATCACGGATGTCCAGGCTCCTGACCTGGAGACCCGCATCGCGATCCTCCGCAAGAAGGCGCAGAGCGAGAAGCTGCAGGTTCCGCACGACATTCTCGAGTTCATGGCGTCGAAGGTGTCGTCGAACATCCGCGAACTCGAGGGCACGCTGATCCGGGTCACCGCGTTCGCGAGCCTGAACCGCACCCCGGTGGACATGAACCTCGTGCAGACGGTGTTGAAGGACGTGATCACCCTCGATGAGGACAACGTGATCGCTCCGGTGGACATCATCACGAACACCGCGGACTACTTCAAGCTCACCGTCGACGACCTGTACGGTTCGTCACGTTCGCAGGCTGTGGCCACCGCACGACAGATCGCAATGTACCTGTGCCGGGAACTGACAAATCTCTCGCTCCCCAAGATCGGCCAGCTGTTCGGCAACCGCGACCACACGACGGTGATGTACGCGAACAAGAAGATCAGCGAGCTCATGAAGGAACGCCGATCCATCTACAACCAGGTGACGGAACTGACAAACCGCATCAAGCAGGATCACCGCTACAAGTAAGAGAAAATTTTTTTGTGTTTCGTACCTGTGGATAACCCTGTGGAAACTGCCCGGACAACTTGGCACAATCTGTAGAAACGCACGGCTCGCTTGTGAAAACTCGGAATTACAAAAACAAGTTCGTGTCATTCATTGGGCTTACCGCTCACAGGGCGTCCACAAGTTACAAGTTTGTAGTTCCCAGTCGCTGAGCGCTATCCACCGAGTTATCCACAGTTTCCACAGCGGTTAAGAAGATTAACGATTAACTTCATTAGCTCCAGGTCCAACAACCTTTACTCGCCGAGGCTCACAAGAAATAGGCAGCGGATAAACCCGACTAGCATTGAGGCCGTATCCAGGTCTCCACCGACAGGAGTGACTTCGTGAGATTTCAGGCCAATCGGGATGTCTTCAGCGAAGCCGTATCTTTCGCTGTCAAGCTCCTTCCCCAACGCACCACCCTGCCCATTTTGAGCGGCGTCTTAATCGAAGCGACAGAGACCGGCCTGATCCTGTCCTCGTTCGACTACGAAGTGTCGGCCCAGACCGAGATCGCCGCCGATGTCGAAGAGACCGGCAAGGTGCTCGTCTCCGGACGCCTTCTGGCCGAGATCGCCAGCCGGATGCCGAACGCTCCGGTGCGGTTTTCCACCAACGAGTCCCGCATCACCGTGAGCTGCGGTACCGCGAACTTCACCCTGCTGTCTATGCCGGTAGAGGAATATCCAAGTATTCCCCAGGTCAGCGCCCAATCCGGCCTGGTACCCGCCGAGGAATTCGCCGCGGCAGTCTCGCAGGTCGCTGTCGCCGCATCCCGCGATGACGTCACCCCGGTGATCACCGGCGTGCAGCTGCAGATCACCGAGAACAGCATCAGCCTCGTCGCAACCGACCGGTACCGTGTCGCCGTTCGCGAGATCGACTGGGACCCGGGAGCCAACCAGGCCCAGGAACCGATCACGGCCCTGGTGCCGGCGCGGACCCTGCAGGAGGTCGGTAAGACCTTCGGCCACAGCGGCACGATCTCGGTGGCCATCACCAACACCGACGACCGCGAACTGATCGCCTTCACCGCGGATAAGAAAACCGTCACGTCGCTGCTGATCAAGGGCAACTACCCGCCGGTGCGTCGCCTGTTCCCGGACAACGTCGACAACTACGCCGTGATGAACACCGCCGAACTGATCGAGGCCACCCGCCGCGTGCAGCTGGTGCTGGAGCGGGAGGCGGCCCTGCGGTTCAGCTTCACTTCCGACGGTCTCACCCTCGAGGCCATCGGCTCGGAGCAGGCCCAGGCCTCTGAGACCATCGACGCGATCCTCGCCGGCGGCGACACCGTCGTCTCTCTCAAGCCGCAGTTCCTGCTGGACGGCCTCGGCGCCGTGCACTCCGAGTTCGTGCGCATCTCTTTCACCAAGACCGAGAACCCCAACAAACCGGGACCCGTGCTCATCACGAGCCAGACGTCGCGCGAGCAGCCGGGCGCCGACAGCTACCGGTACCTGCTGCAGCCGAACCTGCTCCTGCGCTAACCCGCCGGCCTCACCAGCACGACACGAACCACGAAGGACTGCCATGCACATCGGAATCGTCGGCCTGGGCAAAATGGGCGCCAACATGCGCGACCGCCTGCGCGCCGCCGGTCTGACCGTCACCGGCTACGACCGCAATCCCGAGGTTTCCGACGTCGCCGGCACCGCCGAGCTGGTCGAGGCGATCCCGTCTCCCCGGCTGGTCTGGGTCATGGTTCCGGCCGGAGCCATCACCACCGCGGTGATCGCAGACCTGGCCACGAAGCTCTCCCCCGGCGACCTGGTCATCGACGGCGGCAACTCCAGGTTCACCGAGGACTTCACCCATGAAGCGCTGCTCGCCGAAAACGGGATCCACTACGTCGACGCCGGTGTTTCCGGTGGGGTCTGGGGTCTCACCAACGGATTCGGCCTCATGGTCGGCGGTTCCGCCGCCGATGTGGAAACGGCCATGCCGGTCTTCGACGCGCTGCGTCCGGAGGGCCCGCGCGAAGAAGGCTTCGTGCACGCCGGCAAGGTCGGCGCCGGTCACTACGCCAAAATGGTGCACAACGGCATCGAATACGCGCTGATGCAGGCCTATGCCGAGGGCTACGAACTGCTGGAGAAGCGCGACGACCTCATCCAGGATGTGCCCGGCATTTTCACGGCCTGGCAGCGCGGCACCGTCGTGCGGTCCTGGCTGCTCGAACTCCTGGTGCGTGCCCTCAAGGACGACCCGCAGCTGGGCGACATCGAAGGCTACGTCGAAGACTCCGGCGAGGGACGCTGGACCATCGAAGAAGCCATCAACAATGCCGTTCCGGTGCCCGCGATCAGCGCGTCGATCTTCGCCCGGTTCGCCTCCCGCCAGGATGATTCCCCAGCCATGAAGGCGGTGGCCGCGCTGCGCAACCAGTTCGGTGGGCATGCCATAAAGAAGGCAGACTGATCCCGAGTGCGGGTCACACACCTCTCCCTCACTGACTTCCGCAACTATGCGCAAGCCGAAGTCCCGTTCGGCCCCGGACCCAACCTGATCGTCGGCCGAAACGGCCAGGGCAAGACAAATCTGGTCGAGGCGCTCGGATTCCTCAGCACCCTGAGCTCGCACCGGGTGTCCCAGACCGGGGCGATGGTGCGCTCCGGCGCAGAATCCGCGATCATCCGCGCACGCCTTGAGTACAACGGCCGGGACATCCTCGCTGAGGTGCAGATCAACCGGTCCGGACTCAACCGGGCCCAGATCAACCGGTCGGTCATCAAGACCCGGGAACTTCCCCGCTATTTCTCCAGCGTGCTGTTCGCACCGGAAGACCTTGCCCTGGTGCGCGGCGACCCGTCCGGTCGTCGACGATTCCTCGACCAGTTGCTGGTGTTGCGGAGCCCCAGACTCTCCGGGGTGCTTGCCGACTATGACCGGGTGCTGAAACAACGCAATACCCTGCTCAAGTCCGCCAGGGCCTCCGGTTTGAAGACCACCCAGCTGGGCACCCTCGATATCTGGGACGAACGGCTGGTGGCACTGGGCTCCGAGATCATCGATGCCCGCGCGGATCTGGTGGCTGAGCTGATGCCGCCGCTGCAAAAGGCGTACAAATCGGTTGCCGGCGCGGATCACGGGCCGAACCTGGTCGCGTCGCTGAGTATTCTCGGTGCCGATGAGGAAGCCGACGAGACCGCCTCCCCGGCCGCAGCTTCGCCGAGTGCGAGCTCAGGTTCCGCGACGGCCGACACCTTCCGCACCGCGCTGGCCGGTCTGCGGCGCAAGGAACTGGACCGCGGAATGACCCTGGCCGGACCGCACCGTGACGATCTGGTCTTCGAACTCAACAATCTGCCGGCCAAGGGCTATGCCAGCCACGGCGAATCCTGGTCCTTCGCGCTTGCGCTCAAACTCGCGTCGGCGGAGCTGCTCCGGCGAGATTCGTCCAGTGGTGACCCGGTGCTGATCCTCGACGATGTGTTCGCCGAGCTCGACCAATCTCGCCGCCGGCGCCTCGCCGAAGCCGTCACCGGCTACGAACAGGTTCTGATCACGGCCGCCGTCTTCGAAGACGTCCCTGCGGTGCTCGCTGCCCACGCCATCCACATCCACGCCGGCGCCGTGGTCGCTGCGCCCGAGGCCGAGAGCGGGACGGTCCGTGGCTGAACACAGTGAAGCCGCCAAGGTCTACCTCCGGTTCAAGGATGTCTTCGGCGACCCGAACGCCAAGCGAACCCGCGCCAGGCGCAAGGCCAGCCCTCAAATCGGGTCCAGCGTGCCGTTCGGCGCCGGCCGGGACCCGCGGGGACTGGGCGAAACCATTAATTCGCTCACCGCGCAGCTGGGCTGGAATTCACCGATGGCCCAGTCGGACCTGCTCGGGTCCTGGATCGAACTCGCCGGTGAGGAAACCGCGAAACACTCCACCCCGGCCGGTATCGACGAGGGCATCCTGACCGTGCACTGCGAGTCGACGGCGTGGGCAACTCAGCTGCGCATGATGCGGGTGGAAATCATGACTCAGATCATGCAGAAGTTCCCGGATGCCGGCATCGCCGCAATTCGTTTTCAAGGACCCAACGCCCCCTCCTGGAAAAAGGGTCCCAGATCAATCCCAGGGCGTGGTCCACGCGATACCTATGGCTAGGTAGCCAAAACAGGTCACCCTTACGAATAAAACGCGTCAAACGGCGGTTTTGGCCGTTGGGGCTTGGGGTGTTTGGTAGGCTGAGGGGTCGCCTGTGCGACGGTCAGGAGCCCAATTTCACATGACAATTGAACCGAAAACTGAGCCGGAGCAGCACGCTTACGGCGCAGAAGACATCCAGGTTCTCGAAGGCCTCGAAGCTGTTCGCAAACGACCCGGAATGTACATCGGTTCAACCGGTCCACGCGGTCTGCACCACCTGGTCTACGAGATCGTCGACAACTCCGTCGACGAGGCCCTGGCCGGCTATTGCGACACCATCGACATCCGTATTCTTCCCGATGGCGCCGTGCGCGTGCAGGACAACGGTCGAGGTATCCCTGTCGATATCCACAAGGCGGAAGGCAAGTCCACCGTCGAGGTCGTCCTGACCGTGCTGCACGCCGGTGGAAAGTTCGGGGGCGGCGGTTACGCGGTCTCCGGAGGACTCCACGGCGTCGGCAGCTCGGTGGTCAACGCGCTCTCCAGCCGCCTCGAGGTCGAGGTGCGCCGGCAGGGCCATGTGTGGCGCCAGAGCTTCCACAACGGTGTGCCCAACGAGTCACTGCACCAGGACGAGGTCTCCGACGAGACCGGGACCACGATCACCTTCTGGCCGAGCTCGGAGACCTTCGAGACGACGGTCTTCGACTACGAAACCCTGCGCGCGCGCTTCCAGCAGATGGCTTTCCTCAACAAGGGTCTACGCCTCACGCTCACCGACGAGCGTGCGGACAGCCTGGACGCCGAGGACAAGCCGCTCAGCAACAGCTTCATGTACGAGCAGGGCCTGATGGACTACGTGGCCTACCTCAACCGGGCCAAGAAGGCCGAACTGGTCAACGAGGAGATCATCTCCTTCGAGTTCGAGGACACCGAGAAGAAGATCGCCCTCGAAGTGGCTATGCAGTGGACCACCGCGTACACCGAGAGCGTGCACACCTACGCGAACACCATCAACACCCACGAGGGCGGTACCCACGAAGAGGGCTTCCGTGCGGCGCTGACCACCCTGGTGAACAAGTACGCGCGGGAAAAAGGCATCCTGAAGGAAAAGGACGACAACCTCTCCGGCGACGACGTGCGCGAAGGCCTCACCGCCGTCGTCTCGATCAAGCTCGCCGAACCGCAGTTCGAGGGCCAGACCAAGACCAAGCTGGGCAACACCGAGGCCAAGGCATTCGTGCAGCGGGTCGTCGGCGACCAGCTTTCCGACTGGTTCAACCGCAACCCGGTTCAGGCCCGCGAGATCATCCGCAAGTCGCTGCAGGCCGCGACCGCCCGGATGGCCGCTCGCAAGGCCCGCGAGACCGCCCGACGCAAGGGCCTGCTCGAGGGTGGCGGCATGCCGGGCAAGCTCAAGGACTGCCAGAGCAAGGACCCCGCCGCCTCAGAGATCTTCATCGTGGAGGGCGACTCGGCCGGCGGCTCCGCCGTGCAGGGCCGCAACCCGGAGACCCAGGCGATCCTGCCCCTGCGCGGCAAGATCCTCAACGTGGAGAAGGCGCGCCTGGACCGTGCCCTCGGCAACGCCGAAGTGCAGGCGATGATCACGGCGTTCGGCGCCGGCATCGGTGAAGACTTCAACCAGGACAAGGTGCGCTACCACAAGATCGTGCTGATGGCCGATGCCGATGTCGACGGCCAGCACATCACCACCCTGCTGCTCACCCTGCTCTTCAGGTACATGCGTCCGCTGATCGACCTCGGCTACGTGTACCTCGCGCAGCCGCCGCTGTACCGACTCAAGTGGTCCAACTCCGCCCACGAGTACGTGTACTCGGATACGGAGCGGGACGCCCTGCTCGCCGACGGCGCGGCCGCCGGCAAGCGGATCCCCAAGGACAACGGCATCCAGCGCTACAAGGGCCTGGGTGAGATGGACTACAAGGAGCTGTGGGAAACCACGATGGCTCCCGAGTCCCGCACCCTGCTCCAGGTGACCCTGGACGACGCGGCAGCCGCCGACGAGATTTTCTCCACCCTGATGGGCGAAGACGTCGAATCCCGACGCAACTTCATCCAGAAGAACGCGAAGGACGTGCGTTTCCTTGACATCTGACGACACCACAGGCACCACGCCGGAAGCCCCCGACGCGGCCAGCGTCGCGGCAGCTGCCGCGCACCTCACCCAGCACGGCAAGATCGACCAGGTCGACCTGCAGCTGGAAATGCAGCGTTCCTACCTCGACTACGCCATGAGCGTCATCGTCGGGCGCGCGCTGCCGGACGTGCGTGACGGCATGAAGCCCGTGCACCGCCGCGTGATCTACGCCATGTACGACGGCGGCTACCGCCCCGACAAGGCGTTCTCCAAGTGCGCCCGCGTCGTCGGCGACGTGATGGGCCAGTTCCACCCGCACGGTGATTCCTCGATCTACGACGCACTCGTGCGCCTGGTGCAGCCGTGGAGCCTGCGGTACCCGCTGGCCCTCGGCCAGGGCAACTTCGGCTCCCCCGGCAACGACGGCGCCGCCGCCCCGCGATACACCGAAACCAAGATGGCTCCGCTGGCCCTCGAAATGGTCCGCGACATCGACGAAGACACCGTCGACTTCCAGGACAACTACGACGGCCGGACCCTCGAGCCCACGGTGCTGCCCGCCCGCTTCCCCAACCTGCTGGTGAACGGCTCCGTCGGCATCGCCGTCGGTATGGCCACCAACATCCCGCCGCACAACCTGCGCGAGGTCGCCGCCGGCGCCCTGTGGTACCTCGAGAATCCCGACGCCAGCCGCGAAGAGCTGCTCGAAGCGCTGATCCAGCGCATCAAGGGCCCTGACTTCCCCACCGGCGCGCAGATCCTGGGCATCAAGGGCATCCAGGACGCCTACCGCACCGGACGTGGCTCGATCACGATGCGCGCCGTGGTGAGCATCGAGGAACTGCAGGGTCGCACCTGCCTGGTGATCACCGAACTGCCGTACCAGGTGAACCCGGACAACCTGGCGATCAAGATTGCCGACCTGGTCAAGGACGCCAAGATCACCGGCATCGCCGACATCCGCGACGAGACCAGCGGCCGTACCGGTCAGCGCCTCGTTATCGTGCTCAAGCGCGACGCTGTGGCCAAGGTCGTGCTGAACAACCTCTACAAGCACACCCCGCTGCAGGAGAACTTCGGCGCGAACATGCTCGCGATCGTCGACGGCATCCCGCGCACCCTGGCCCTGGACGGCTTCATCACCGCCTGGGTGTCGCACCAGATCGACGTCATCGTGCGCCGTACCCAGTTCCGGTTGAACAAGGCTGAGGCGGATGCGCACATCCTGCGCGGCTACCTCAAGGCGCTCGACGCGCTCGACGAGGTCATCGCCCTGATCCGCCGCTCCCCCACCGTGGACGACGCCCGTGAGGGTCTGATGGACCTGTTGACGGTCGACAGGCTCCAGGCCGACGCCATCCTGACGATGCAGCTGCGCCGCCTTGCCGCTCTCGAGCGACAGAAGATCATCGACCAGGCCGCCGAACTCGAATTGCAGATCGTCGAATTCAAGTCGATCCTGGCCAGCCCCGAGCGTCAGCGCATCATCGTGAGCACCGAGCTCGGTGAGATCACCGATAAGTTCGGTGACGACCGCCGCACCGAGATCATGTTCGGCTTCGACGGCGACATGTCGGTCGAGGACCTCATCCCCGAAGAGGAGATGGTGGTCACCGTCACCCGCGGCGGCTACATCAAGCGCACCCGCAGCGACAACTACCGCAACCAGCACCGCGGCGGCAAGGGCGTCAAGGGCGCCCAGCTGCGCGCCGACGACGTGGTCGAGCACTTCTTCGTCACCACGACCCACCACTGGCTGTTGTTCTTCACGAACACCGGCCGGGTCTACCGGGCCAAGGCCTATGAAGCTCAGGAATCCGGTCGGGACGCCAAGGGCCAGCACGTGGCCAACCTGCTCGCGCTGCAGCCGGGCGAGGAGATCGCCCAGATCCTGGACATCCGGGACTACGGCGTGGCCCAGTACCTCACCCTGGCCACCCGTGACGGCCTGATCAAGAAGACCGCGCTCAGCGAGTACGACACCAACCGCACCGGCGGCATCATCGCGATCAAGCTGCGCGAGGGCGACGAACTCGTCTCCGCGCTGCTCGTCGACGAGGATTCCGATCTGCTGCTGGTGTCTAAAAAGGGCATGTCCATCCGGTTCACCGCCTCCGACGAGGCGCTGCGCCCGATGGGCCGCAGCACCTCCGGCGTGATCGGTATGCACTTCCGTGGCCAGGACACCCTGTTGGACGCGTCCGTGGTCTCCGACGACGGGTTTGTGTTCGTCGTCACGGAGGGCGGCTACGCCAAGCGCACCGCCGCCGACCAGTACCGCCTGCAGAACCGCGGCGGACTGGGCATCAAGGTGGCCAAGTTGAACGATGACCGCGGCGATCTGGTCGGTTCTCTCATCGTCGACGAGGAGGACGAGGTTCTTGTGGTCCTTGCCAGTGGCAAGGTGGTACGCTCTGACGTCGCCGAAGTGCCGGCCAAAGGCCGGGATACCATGGGCGTCGTTTTTGCAAAGTTCGCGACCGAAGATCGAATCATCGCCATCGCGAAGAACACCGAACGCAATCTGGTCGCCCTCGAAATCGAGGCGGCCACCGAGATTGATTCGGGGAAAGTAGAATCAGCAGATGAGTAGTGTTGCCGAGAAACTGGCCAAAAAGTCGAGTCGGGGTGCAATGTCGTCCAAGCAGGTACGTCTGAAGCTCGTGTACATCGACTTCTGGTCGGCCGTCAAGCTGTCCTTCCTGATCGCCGTGTGCCTGGCCGTGGTGACCATCGTCGCCACGTTCCTCACCTTCACGGTCCTCAATGGAACCGGCATCTTCACCCAGATCGACGCCCTGTACACGGATATCGCCGGGAGCGCGTCCGAGCTCACGACGATCCTGTCGATCGGCAACGTGATGGGCTTCGCCGTGGTCGTCGCCGTCATCAACACCGTCGTCGTCACCGCGCTGGGCGCAATCTTCGCCGTACTGTACAACCTGAGCGTCAAGGTCACCGGAGGCCTGCTCGTCGGATTCACCAACAACTGACGGATGTGTGCCCAATCGATGGTCGCTTGCGGCCTCGATTGGGACTTTTCGCCAGTTTCCGTTAGTCTGAAACCTGCCCAATGGGGGGATATAGCTCAGTTGGTTAGAGCGCTTCGCTGATAACGAAGAGGTCCCAGGTTCAAATCCCGGTATCCCCACGCAGTACCTCAACACCGTGTCCGTAAACACCGTGTACTTCATAGCCTTACATCTCCGCCAGATTCTCACCCGTGAAGATCCGGTTCGGGGCCATAGCTCAATTGGTAGAGCGCCTGCTTTGCAAGCAGGAGGTCCGGGGTTCGATTCCCCGTGGCTCCACAGAAGAAAACCCCCAGTCGGCACTGCCGGCCGGGGGTTTTTTGATTGTCCCCTCTTCGAGCCCCGCCAGTGGGCTTCAGTGGGCCTCTGTACACCGCAGGATGCGCTCGGGCCACCCGCATCCATGGCGGCATGCGCGTCCGCTCACACCAGCACCCAGCGCCGTTGAAGGTATGGTCGGGCGAAGGAGCACAAAAGAGGGCCCCCGTCGTATGACGGGGGCCCTCTTCGGTAAAGTGCCGGAGCTAGATGTCCGAGGACTTCTCGATCGGCGAGTCAAGCAGCGACTCGTCTTCGGAGACCCACAACTCATCGTCGGCACGGAAGGTCTGCCAAATGGCGTAGGCGACCCCGGCGGCGGCAGCGATGCCGACTCCGATGGCGATGTACGTGCCCGCGCCCAGACCCTGCTTCTCAATCACGACGGGCTTCTGGAAGCGAACCCGGTTGAGAGCGGCGATGCGCGCGTCCTTGGCGATATCCCCCACCGACATGACAGTGCCCAGTGCGGTTCCGATCCCCGGCAGAACCTTGTCAGTGACCTGGTGGCGAACTCCACCGGCAAAATCTTGGGTAGCGTGCACGCCGGGGAGCAGGTAGTGCTCGTATCCCTGGCGAACGCGGGGTACAACTTCTTCACGAGTGAGCACACCAGCCTGACGGCCGGCTTCACGTGCAATCTCGTTGGCGCGGTCGAGAACTTCCTGCTGATTACTCCACAGTTCGTCCGCGCTCTTGCGCAGACGAGTGAGTTCCTTTCGGCGCTTGCGTGACAGGCTCATCTGGACCCTCCATCGTTTCTTGTGGTGAACACTGCCCATCTTGCCACTGAATACCCTGTGAGCGCTCTGAATGCCTGACCGGCATACGGATTCGGATAAAGCTGCTGTGCAAGAATTGTCCCTATGTCTAAGCACACTGCCGTCGCCACGCTCAATACCACCCTCGGACCCATCAAGGTCAACCTCTTCGGGAACCACGCTCCGAAGACCGTCAAGAACTTCGTCGGCCTCGCCACCGGCGAAATCGAGTGGAAGCACCCGGCCACGGGAAAGACCTCCAACGACCCGCTGTACAACGGCACCGTCTTCCACCGCATCATCAAGGACTTCATGATCCAGGCCGGCGACCCGCTGGGCCAGGGCACCGGCGGACCCGGCTTCCAGTTCGACGACGAGATCAACCCCGAACTCGACTTCACCCAGCCGTACGTCCTCGCCATGGCCAACGCCGGTATCCAGGGCGGCCGCGGCACCAACGGTTCGCAGTTCTTCATCACCGTCGTGCCCACCACCTGGTTACAGGGCAAGCACAGCATCTTCGGCGCCGTCGAGGACGAGGCGTCCCGTGCGATCGTCGAGCAGCTTGCTGCCGTGCCGACCGATGGCCGCGACCGTCCGCTCACCGACGTCGTCATCGAGAGCATCACCGTCGAGCAGGTCTAGGACCACCCCGCTCATGAGCCTGCCCGGAACCGCCGCCAACTTCTGTTACCGGCATCCGGGCAGGCAGAGTTTTATCCTCTGTCAGCGCTGTGGACGCACCATCTGCCCCGAGTGCCAGACCCAGGCCGCCGTCGGTGTCATCTGCCCCGAGTGCATGCGCGAGCAACGCCAGAGCGCGCCCCGCACCAAGTCGGCCGCCCGCACCCGGCTCGGCCGCATGACCGCTGCCGGCGAGCCGGTGGTCACCTATTCGATCATCGCCCTGACTGTCGTGGTTTTCCTGCTGCAGCTCGTTCCCGGGCTCGATGTCACCAACCGGCTGCTCTACGCCGGCCTGTACTCCTACCCGGTCGCCTTCGAACCGTGGCGAATGCTGACCAGCATTGTTGTGCACTCCACGGGGTTCTTCTTCCACGTGCTCCTGAACATGTACACCCTGTGGATCTTCGGCCAGATCCTCGAGCGGATGCTCGGACGCGGCCGATTCCTCACGCTCTACCTGCTCAGCGGCCTGGCCGGTTCACTGGGCGTGCTGTTCCTGGCCGACCCGCGCGTGGCCGTGGTGGGCGCCTCCGGGGCGATCTTCGGCCTGATGGGCGCGTTCCTGGTCATCCAGCGAAAGCTCGGCGGCAACGCCACCCAACTGTTGATCCTGGTGGGGATCAACCTGGTGATCGGCTTCCTGCCCGGGCTCAACGTCGCCTGGCAGGCCCACGTGGGTGGTCTCATCGGCGGTGCCGTCATCGGCCTGATCTACGTGCAGACCCGCCAGCGCAGTAGGCGGACCCTGCAGTTGGCCCTGATCGGCGGTTTCGCTGCCCTGTTGGTCGCCTTGAGCCTGACCAAGCTGTTCGTCTAGGCGGCCCGGCGACTGAGTTTCCCCAGGGTTATCCACACCCCGGGAGAAAGTTATCCACAGGAGTTTCCACATTGGGGATAATTACACTGCTGTAATTGACTACCCGAACGGGTGGTTAATTCACGCGGAACGGGTGGTGAACAACCGGGCTCAGCGCCAGCGGGTGGTCATCAGGAAGCCGATGAAGGCGATCCCGAAACCGACGAGGATGTTCCACGATCCGAACGCTGCGACGGGTAGGGCGCCCTGGCTCACGTAGAAGACGATGATCCAGGCCAGCCCGATGAGCATGAAACCGAACATCACGGGCTTGAACCAGACGGCGTTCGGGGCTTCCTCTCCCGCGCGGGCCTCGGGGCGGGCGGGCTTGGTTCGGGGATTTGTGCGTGCCATGCCTGCGATTCTAGCGTCACTGCCTGCGCGGGCCTGCCGGAACTGTCGGCAGATCACCATGTGCGCCCCGATTAGAATCGACTGCATGACCGAGTCGGCCAAGACCGAAGTTGCGGCCCTGCGCGGGCGGAGAGCCCTTCGCGGGCCGAAGGCGCGGGTGCGCCCCCGGGTGAGCGTGTTCGGCGTCCTCGGTGAACTGCTGATCACGGGCGGCGTGCTCGTGCTGCTCTTCCTGGGTTGGCAGCTCTGGTGGAACGACGCCGTGATGGCTGCCTCCCAGTCGCGTGCGGCGGAGTCGATCAGCCAGGGCTGGGTCGAAGACGTCAAGCCAGACCCGGCACCGGCTCCGGCTGCCGAGACGGGATTCGGCGATCCCGTGGTTGCGACGGCCCCCGGTGATCAGACGGCCTTCGCCGTGCTGTACGTGCCGCGCTTCGGCGACACCTACAAGCGCACCATCGCCGAGGGCATCGGCACCAATGTACTGAACAGCCCCGACCTCGGCATCGGCCACTACCCGGGCACCCAAATGCCCGGGGAGGTGGGTAACTTCGCGATCGCCTCCCACCGCAGCGCCAATGGCGGCGGGATGCACCTGATCAACGAGCTGCAGCTGGGCGATGCGATCTACGTGCAGACCGCCGACGGCTACTACACCTACAGGTTCCGCGACATGGAGTACGTGCCGCCGAGCGCCGTCGAGGCCATCGCACCGGTCCCGCACAACCCTGACGGCACACCGGTGGATCGGCTGATCGCCCTCACCACCTGCAACCCGCTGTTGTCCACCGCTGAACGGATCATCGCTTACGGTGTGTTCGAGTCCTGGCAGCCAACCTCGGCAGGGCCGCCGGCCGAGCTGGCGGCTCTGCTCCCGGCCGCTTAGCGGCCCCTCCCTCCACCCGCGACACAGAAGACCGAAGGAACATCCGATGTACGCAGCAATCTGGCGCCTGATGCCCGGACCGGTCTGGGTGCGCATCCTGCTCGTTCTGGTGCTCCTGGCCGCGGTGCTCTTTTCCCTCGCCACCTGGGTATTTCCCTGGGTCGACACGATGGTCAACAACCAGGAAGTGACGGTGGGCGTCCCATGACCCGCATCCTTGTAATCGACAACTACGACAGCTTCGTCTACACCCTCAACGGATACCTGCGGGAACTGGGCGCCGAGACCGAGGTCGTGCGTAACGACGCCTTCCCGGCAGCGGATGTGGCCGCCCGCCTCGCCGAGTTCGACGGGGTGCTCGTCTCCCCCGGCCCCGGCAAGCCGTCCGACGCCGGGGTATCGATCGCGGCGGTGGAAGCGGCCCTCGCGACCAATCAGCCGTTGTTCGGGGTGTGCCTGGGCCACCAGGCCATCGCCGAGGCCTTCGGTGCGACAGTCACCAACGCCGAAGAGCTCATGCACGGCAAGACCTCGCAGATCACTCACGACGGCAGCGAGTTCTACGACGGGGTGCCCCAGCCCTTCACGGCCACCCGGTACCACTCCCTGGCCGTGGTGGACGGAACCGTCCCCAGCGATCTGGTAGTGACCTCGCGCACCCAGGGCGGAGTGATCATGGGACTGCGGCACGTCTCGGCGCCGATCCTCGGGGTGCAGTTCCATCCGGAGTCGGTGCTGACGGAGGGGGGCTACCTGATGGTGGCCAACTGGCTGGCGCTGGCCGGCCTGCCCGATGCGCGCGAGACGGCCAAGCACCTCACCCCGATGCTCAAGCTCAACTGACGGCTCCGCGGCCTCAGGTGGTCCGGACAGGATCGAGGGCGTGCCCAGTGCAGGTCGAGCCTGGCGAGACCCGGTGAGACGGCCTGCGCGGCGTTGGCGGCTGGTTAGCCGGCGCAGTAGATCAGGACGACCTCAGACTTCTGCGGCACATCGCCGGGTGGCAGCGACTGCTTGGTGACCGGTGAGCCGTCGGCGCTGTCACAGGTGTAGTCGGGCTCGAGCTCCAACTCCAGTTGTGTGTTGTCGGATTGCAGGAGCGCGGTGGCCGCGGTGAGGGCCTGGCCGACGACGTTGGGCATGGTCACCAGGCCGCTGGACACCGTGAAGTCCACCGTGGAGCCGACCGGCGTCTTCTCTTCCGGAGCCGGGATGGTCTTCAGCACGATGCCCTCCGGAACGTCCGGAGAGTTCTCGGTGGTCACCGAGCCAGACACGAAGCCGCGTTCGGTGAGGAACGGCTCGGCCGCAGCGAACGGCTGCGTGGTGGTATCCGGCATATCGACAAGCTCAGCGCCAGACGACACGTAGACCTTGACGACGGTGGCCGGCGGTGCGATGGTGCCGGACGGCGGATCGGTGCGGATGACCTCGTCCTTGGCCACGGTGGGACTGCTCTCTTCGGCCTTCGTGGCGGCGAGATCCAATTCCAGCAACGCATCCTGAGCGTCGTCGTAGCTGAAGCCGGTGAGGACCGGAACCCGGCGTGACGTGTCGGGCAGGTTGTTGCTGGGGGTGAGACTCAGCGCCCAGAACATCACGGCGATGACGATGACGATGACACTGACGATGCCGGCCCAGATCCAGATCACCGGGGGGCGACGCTGGGTACGGTCCATGGTCTGGTCTTCGGCAAGCTGTTTGAGGGCGAGCTCCGAACTCGATTCCACCTCTGGAGGCGCGCCGAACAGGCCGCCGGCGACATCGTCCGCCGGGCGTTTCACGGGAATGTGGCCGGCGCCGGCCGTTTCGACGTCGTTGCGGAACTCGACGGCGCTCTGGTAACGGCCGAAGCGGTCCTTGGCCAGGGCGTGTACCACTACGGTATCCAGCGCGGGGGACACCTTGGGGTTGATGGAGCTGGGCTTGACCGGGGCTTCGCTGACATGCTGGTACGCCACGGCGACGGGGGTGTCGCCCCGGAACGGTGGGCGGCCCGTAAGCATTTCGAAGAGCACCACACCGCTGGAGTACAGGTCGGTGCGGGCATCCACCGACTCGCCCTTGGCCTGCTCGGGGGAGAAGTACGAGGCGGTGCCGAGGATGGCGGTGGTCTGGGCGACCGTCGTGGCGGAGTCGGAGATGGCCCGGGCGATACCGAAGTCCATCACCTTGACCTGGCCGGCCTTGGTGATCATGATGTTGCCGGGCTTGATGTCCCGGTGCACCACACCGGCACGGTGCGAGTACTCCAGGGCGGTCAGGACCCCGTCGATGATGCGCACGGCCTCGACGGAATCGATCGGACCCTCACGGATGATGTCCTTGAGCAGACGCCCGTCGACGAACTCCATGATGATGAACGGGATCTGCGATTCGTTGCCGTTGTCCTCGGTGATGGTTTCTTCGCCGGCGTCGAAGACCCGAACGATCGTCGGGTGCGCCATTCGCGCGGCGGCCTGGGCTTCTTGGCGGAACCGGGTGCGGAAGGCGGGGTCCGCGGCGAGGGAGGACTTGAGGAGCTTGATGGCCACCGTGCGGCCGAGCCTGGAGTCGGTGCCGATGTGCACGTCGGACATGCCTCCGCGGCCGATCGACGCCCCCACGCGGTATCGACCAGCAAGCAGACGGCCCTCATCACTCAATGCAAAACTCCCTGCTCGCGGACAATGTTGATCATTTTAGTCAAGATCCGGTGGGCACCGGCGGGCGCCCACCGGGTGCACCTACCCTGCAGGCGTGGTGGGGGTCGGGACGGGCACAACCGGCGCCGTCACGGTGACCGTGCTGGCGCCCGAGTAGTCGGAGGCCGTCTCGCCGCAGAAGTACCGGAACTTCACGGTGAAGTTTCCGGTGCCCGCCGTGACGGTGGTCGTGGTCGTGTCCGGCCCGGTGCGAGCGGGGGAGGAGACCCCGTTGCCCTCGGCGAGCAGCTCGTAACCGGAGAGCTCCTGGCCGGCCGGGCAGGACTGCCCCGGCCAGGTGACCGTGACGGTACCGGCGGGAGCGACGGTGGACGGCGTGGCCGACGGCGTGCCTGAGGGCGCGTCGGGGAGCGCGGGAATGAAATCGGAATAGACCCGCACCTCGATCGGCGTGCCCTCGGCGACCCGACCCGTGGGGTTGATCCCGTAGACCCTGTCGACCTGGTCGGCGTCGGGGGCAGCCTTGTCCGCCACCACGTTGGCGCTGAGACCGAGCTCGCTGAGCCGGTCCCGTGCCTCAGAGCTGGTCATACCGAGGAACTCGTTCTGGTCGAGTTCCACCATGTTGGTGGTCGGCGTTGGTGTCGGCGTGGGCGTGGTCTTCGGCGGAGTCGGCGTCTGGGAGGTTACCGTGGGTTCCGGTTCCGGCGTGGCGGCGGGCTGCATGAACAGCGTGACCAGGGTACCGACGAGAACCAGACCGAGGATGGAGATGAGCGCCACCAGCGGCCAGGTCCAGGGACTGCGCTTCTTCTTTTTCTTGGGATCCGCTGCGGCTGCCGCGGCGGCCGCCTCAGCGCGGGTGCCCGGCTGTGTCACACCGGACGCTGACGGCATCAACTGGGTGGTCTGGTCGTTGCCGGCACCGGGCATCAGCATGGTGGCCGCTGTGGGCGTGAGGCCCGTCATGACGGCCGGTACGGATGCGGCAGCGGCCGCGACGTCACCGCGGCGGAGCGCGATGGCGGCACGAGCCAGGTGCGCCGCCGAGGCGGGGCGCTCGGCTGGGTTCTTGGCCAGGCAGGAGATCACCAGGTTACGGACCGGCTCCGAGACCGTTTCGGGCAGGGGCGGTGGTTGCTCGTTGATCTGAGCCATCGCGATCGCCACCTGGGACTCGCCCGTGAACGGGCGCCGGCCGGCGAGGCTTTCGTAGGCGACGATGCCCAGGGAGTAGATATCGGTGGTCGGCGAGGCCGAGCGTCCGCTCGCCTGTTCGGGCGAGAGGTACTGCACCGTTCCCATGACCTGGCCGGTCGCGGTGAGGGGAACCTGGTCGGCGATACGTGCGATGCCGAAGTCGGTGATCTTAACGCGGCCCTCTGGGGTGATCAGCAGGTTGCCCGGCTTGATATCGCGGTGCACGAGCCCGGCCGCGTGCGCGGCATGCAGGGCGGCGGCGGTCTGCGCGACGATGTCGAGGACCTTGTCGGCGGGCAGCGTGTGCTCGCGTTCGAGGATCGTGGAGAGCGCCTCACCGGGCACCAGCTCCATGACGAGGAAGGCGCTGCCGTCTTCTTCGCCGTAGTCGAAGACGTTGGCGATGCCCTCGTGGTTCACCAGGGCGGCGTGCCGGGCCTCAGCGCGGAAGCGCTCGAGGAATCCAGGGTCGCCAAGGTACTCGTCCTTGAGGATCTTGATGGCGACTGTGCGCCCGATCACCAGGTCGACGGACTGCCAAACCTCGCCCATACCGCCGATGGCGATGCGGGATTGCAGCTCGTATCGTCCCCCGAAGGTGAGCCCTGCTGTGGGTCTCATTTATTCAGCACCGCCTCTAGTACCTGTTTCGCTATCGGTGCGGCAAGCAAGTTGCCGTACCCCGTCTGACCGAGTCCCCCGCCATCTTCGATGAGAACGGTGATCGCGTATTGCGGGTCTGCCGCGGGGGCGAATCCGGTGAACCACAGTGTGTATGGGTCATCGGCGCCGTTCTCCGCAGTCCCCGTTTTTCCCGCCACGTCGACTCCGTCTATTCTTGCATTGCTCGCGGCCCCGTCCTGGACCCCGTTGACCATCATCTGGGTCATGGTCGCCGCGGTTTCGGCGCTGAGCACCCGGTCGGCGGCGACGGGTTCGAAGGCCTGCAACGGGCTGAGGTCCGGTGCCAGAATTTCATCGACCAGGTTGGGCTGCATTTCGATACCTCCATTGGCGATCGTCGCTGAGACCAGCGCCATCTGCAGTGGTGTGGCGCGCACGCTGGTCTGGCCGAAAGCCGACAGGGCAGTCTGCGCGTCGTCGGGGTCTTCGGGATACTCACTGGCGGTGACCGACAGGGGGATGGTGAATTCGGAGTTGAAACCGAACTTCTCTGCCATGGCGCGGATGGCGTCATCGCCGAGCGCCAGGCCGAGCTCGGCCATGGGGATGTTGCAGGACAGTTTGAGCGCCGTGGCGATGGTGACGGTGTCGCCCGAACCGCAGGTGCCGCCGCCGGAGTTGATCACGACGGAGCTGGAATTGGGCAGCGTCCAGGTCGCCGGGTTCGGGAACGTGCTCTCCGGGGTGTACTGACCCGATTCCAGGGCCGCGGCCACCACCACGAGCTTGAACACCGAACCGGGCGGGTTGAGCGAATTGATGGCCCGGTTGATCAGCGGGTTGCCCGGAGCGTTGACGAGGGCGTCGTAGGTGTCGTTGACCGCGGCACTGTCGTGCACGGCGAGGGTGTTGGGGTCGTAGCTCGGCTTGGACACCATCGCGAGCACCCGGCCGGTTTTGGGCTCGGTGACGACGACGGAGCCGGTGTTGTCGCCCAGCGCATCCCAGGCGGCCTGCTGCGCGACCGGGTCGATGCTGGTCTCGACCGAGGCGCCCGTGGGGTCCTGGCCGGTGACCAGGCTGGAGACCTGGTCGAAGAACTGCGCATTCGAGGTGCCGCTGAGCTCCCCGTTGAGGGCCTGCTCCAGCCCGGTGGGCGCACCGTTGACCGGGATGAAGCCGGTGATCGGGGCGTAGAGCAAGCCGTTGCTGTAGGTGCGCTGGAACTTGTAGTTGTCATCGACCGGCATCGACTGGGCGATCGGCTCGCCGCCGGCGAGGATCGCGCCGCGCTCGACGGAGTAGCTGTCGAGAAGGGTGCGGGTGTTCCGGTCATCCGCCGCGAGGTTATCGGCCTGGAAGACCTGCACGACGGAGGTTGATCCGAGCAGGGCGGCGAACATGAGCATCACGACGATGCTCACGCGCTTGAGTTCACGATTCATCTAGACCACCAGCCGAGGTTGGTTGCGCACAGTGTCGGACAATCGCAGCAGCAGGGCCACGATGATCCAGTTGGCGACGAGGGAGGAGCCACCGGCGGCCAGGAACGGGGTGGTGAGGCCGGTGAGCGGGATGACACGGGTGACACCGCCGATGACGATGAAGCACTGCAGGGCGATGACGAAGGAGAGTCCGACGCCAAGAAGCTTGCCGAAGTCGTCTTGACCGGCGAAGCCGATACGGAAGCCGCGGGCGACCAGGAGCAGGTACAGGGCCAGGATCGCGAAGACGCCGGCCAGGCCGAGTTCTTCGCCGAGGCTGGCGATGATGTAGTCGCTCTGGGGGACCGGGGTGAGTTCCGGACGGCCCTGGCCGAGGCCGGTGCCGATCAACCCGCCCTTGGCGAGGCCGAAGAGACCCTGAACGAGCTGGTAACTGCCGCCGGCTGCGTCGTAGACGGCCGGGTTGAGCGCATCCAGCCAGTTGGTGAACCGGCCGTTGACGTACTCGAGGGTCTGGCTGGCGATGAGGGCCCCACCGAGGAACAGGCCCATGCCCAGCAGCACCCAGCTGAGCCGGCCGGTGGCGAGGTAAAGCATCACCAGGAACAGTCCGAAGTACAACAGGGCTGTGCCCAGGTCGCGCTGGAAGATGATGACCGACATGGACAGGGCCCAGACGACCAGGATCGGGCCGAGGTCGCGCAGACGCGGGAAACGCATTCCCAGGAACTTCTTGCCGACCATGGAGAGGCTGTCGCGGTTGCGCACGAGGTAGCCGGCGAAGAACACGGCCAGGGCGATCTTGGCGATCTCGCCGGGCTGGAAGGTGGCGAACGAGCCGAAGCCGATCCAGACCCTGGCACCGCTGACCTCGCGGCCGAGACCGGGAACCAGCGGCAGCAGCAACAACAGAACGCCGACAAAGCCGGCGACGTAGGTGTACCTGAACAGCACGCGGTGGTTGCGGATGATGAGGAGCACGGCGATGGCGAGGGCGATGGCCAACCCGCTCCACACGGTCTGCCGCACGGCGGCGCTGGCCCAGCCGGCCTCCTCGTTGGCGATATCGATGCGGTAGATCATCGCGATGCCGATGCCGTTGAGCAGGGTGGCGATGGGCAGGATGAACGGGTCGGCTTCCCGTGCGACAAAACGCAGCACGATGTGCATCGCGAACACCAGGCCGGACAAGCTCGCGCCCAGGAGCACCAGGGTGGTGTCGATCTGGCCGAGTGCGCCCAGCTGCACGAGCACGACGGCGCCCAGGTTGATGCCGCAGGCGAGGATCAGCAGAAACAGCTCGAGATTGCGCAGCTTCTGAGGCAGGTGCAACCGGCGGATTTTGCCGGTCTGCGGGGCCGCCTCGCGGGCATCCGAGGTCGTTTTACTCTGCCGGGGCATTGCTCAACCGTTCCACGATGAGTTTGGCGTCTTCCAGGGATGACGCGTTGATGGTGCGCTCCACCAGCTGGCGGTCGTAGACGCGCAGCTGGTTCAGCTCCAGGTTGGTGTCTTCGTAGACGCTGGAGAGTTTAAGCGGGCCCAGATCCTGCTGGATGCCCTGGTAGATCGCGACGGTGCTGCCTTCGACGCCGACGAAGTACCGGCTCTGCGTCCACTGGTAACCCAGCAACGCGGCACCGACGATGGTCACGATCAGCAGCACGATGGCGGCCAGCCAGGTGACCTTGCGGCGTGTGGCGCGTCGCGCGTCTTCCTCGATGAGTTCGGACAGGTAGTCCTGGGAGTCGGGTTCGAAGTGGGTTTCCCGCACGGGGTGCAGTCGCAGCGAAGGGATGCGGGGTGCGCGGGTGCGCACCGGCTCCTCACCGAACGCCAGCGGCGCCGCGGCGGAGCCGACCACGATCGGCTCACCCAGTCGTTCTCCGCCGGAACCGATGTCGACGACGACGATGGTGACGTTGTCTGGCGCGCCGCCGTCCAGGCTCTCCTTGACCAGGCGGTCGGCAACGGCCTGCGCATCGAGCGAGGATCGGAGGGCGTTGCCGATGCCCGTGTTCGACACCACGCCGCTCAGCCCGTCGGAACAGATCAGCCAGCGGTCGCCCGCCCGGGTGGCCAGGATCGAGGTGTCGATCTCCGGAGAGGACTCGACGTCGCCGAGCACCCGCATCAGCACCGACCGGCGCGGATGCACCATGGCTTCGGCCTCGGTGATGCGACCGCTGTCGACGAGGCGCTGCACGAAGGTGTGGTCGGTGGTGATCTGCGACAGCTCACCGTCCCGGAACAGATAGATCCGGGAATCACCGATGTGCGCGATGGCGACCTGGTCATCGAGCACCACGAGGGCGCTGACGGTGGTGCCCATGCCGGTGAGTTCGGCGTGCTCGAAAACAGTCTCGGCCAACTGCGAGTTCGCGGCGATCAGCGCAGCCTGGAGCGCGAACTCGGCGTCCTGAGCCGACAGGTAGGCCGTGTCGGCCTCCATGATGCGCTTGGTGGCGATGGCCGACGCCACGTCACCACCGGCGTGTCCGCCCATGCCGTCGGCCACGACGAACAGGGTGTGTCCCGCGTACCCGGAGTCCTGGTTGTTGGACCGAATCTTGCCAACGTTGGACGCGGCTGCGCTGTGACTAACCGATGCCATGCACTACCGCCGAAGCTCGAAGCTCGTCGCGCCGATTTTCACGGTGGCGTTCAGCGGCACCGACGTTGGCACGGCAACACGTTTGCCGTCGAGGAAGGTGCCGTTGGTGGAATCCAGGTCCTGCACCATCCAGTCGTCATGCCACAGCATCAGCCGTGCGTGGTGGGTGGAGGTGTAGTCGTCCCGGATGACCAGACTCGAATCGCTGGACCGGCCGATGGTGACCGGCTCGGTGCCGAGCGGGAACTCGGTGCCGGCCTTGGGTCCGGAGGTGATGACCAGGCGGGTGGCGGTCTGCGCGGTGGCCTTCTCTGGCCCGGCTTGCGGAAGCGGAGCGGCCTGCTGGCGGGAGAACTGCTCGGTGGGAGCGGAGGCCGAGGCCGCCGGGGGCTGCGCGAACGCTCCGGCGGGTACCGGCGCGGGTGGCGGGGTGGCGAAGGGTACGGGTGCCGCTGCGGGCGCATCCGTGGACATCTTGCGCACTCGCTGGCCGAACAGGTCACTGCGGAGGGCGTAGACGATGCCGAAGATGAACAGCCAGAGCACCAGCAGGAACGCCAGGCGCAGAACAAGAAGGGTCAGTTCACTGGGATTCATGCGTTCGGCCCCCAGAAACCGCCCATATCGTGCCGTTGGGTGGACTCGTCGACCCGGCGGGCCTCGGTTCTGTCGGTGCCGGCCTGGGCGACGACCCTGAAGACGATGCTGGTGCGCCCGATGGTGATGACCGAGTCGGGCTCGAGGATGGCCTGTTTGACGGGGGAGCCGTTCAGCTGGGAGCCGTTGGTGGAGCCGAGGTCGCGTACCTGGGCGCGGGCGCCGTCCCAGATGATCTCGACGTGGCGGCGGGAGGTGCCGGTGTCGTCGATGGTGATGTCGGCGTCCGAGCCGCGGCCGATCACCGTGCGGGACTTGACGAGCTGATGACGGTGCCCGTTGATGTCAACGACCGGGGTCCAGGCCACGCTGCCGTTGACGGAGGTGGAATCGATCTGCACCATGCCCTCGCTGAGGCCGGGGTCGTTGGCGAACGTGATCGAGACGACGCCGGTGAACTGATAACCCTGCGAGGACGCGTGCTGCTGCACGAGCTGGACGAGTTCGTCGATGAGGGCGGGGCCCAGATCTCTCATGCGGCCGAAGTCGGCCTGGGCCAGGCGCACGGTGAAGCGATTGGGCGCCAGGATACGATCCCGCGACACGACCGCGGCTTTGGTGTCGAGCTCACGACGCAGCGCTGAGGTGATCTCCACCGGCTGCACGCCCGACTTGAAGGTCTTGGCGAAAGCGCCGTTTACGGCGCGCTCAAGACCTTTCTCAAAGTTATCCAGTATGCCCACAGGTCTCCCGATCCGGTCCGTTTGGCTATGAGCATGTTACTTGCCTCACGTGTTAACTCGCCCAATGGGCGGGTCAGGGCACGGGAAGTCATCCTACGGGGGTAGTGCGGTCAGACCACTAACGGGGGGCATTCCGCGGGTCTGGGGCAGGCTGAATGGGGGCGGAAGCCCTCGAATGGCGTTCAGGCCCTGCGGAATGCTAGGATTTCAAAGTTCGCGCGAGTGGCGGAATTGGCAGACGCGCTGGCTTCAGGTGCCAGTGTTCGAAAGGACGTGGGGGTTCAAGTCCCCCCTCGCGCACAGTGAAAAAGTGCACGATGGATGAATAATCTGCGCGAACAGGAAAGGCCCCCGGGAAACCGGGGGCCTTTCGTCATTCTCGGTGGTGCATACGGAACTGCACTCGCTGTCACGCTCTCACCGGATTCACCAGTTCTGGTTCTCAATGGCATCGGTGAGTGTTGTTGTACTTCTGCACCGCGCGTCCCTACGGTGGAATTACACCGCAGCGGCGCGAGAGGCTCGAACGTGCAGCACCCGCCGCCGGTGCATCACCGAGAGGACCACCGTGAAGCGTTTCACCATGCCCGGAACCGAGATCGTCGCCCCGAACGTTGTGCTGGGCCTGATGCGGATCGCGGAGAAGACCGACGACGAGGTGCGCGAACTGGTGCGCACCGCCCGTGACGCCGGCATCGACTTCCTCGACCACGCCGATGTGTACGGCACCGACCTGCACGGGTGCGAGCGCCGGTTCGCCGAGGCGATGCAGCTCACCCCGTCGCAGCGTGACGAGCTGACCATCCAGACCAAGACCGGGATCGTGGGGGATGGGCCGTACTTCGACTTCTCTTATGAACACATCATGGATTCGGTGGACGGTTCCCTGGCCGCGCTCAAAACGGACCACATCGACATCCTGCTGCTGCACCGCCCCGACGCGCTTGTCGAACCCGAAGAGGTCGCCAGGGCCTTCGACGAGCTGGACGCCGCCGGCAAGGTGCGCGCCTTCGGTGTCTCCAACCACACCCCGCGCCAGATCGACCTGCTCAAGAAGTACGTACGACAGCCGCTCGTTGCCAATCAGCTGCAGCTCTCGATCACCCACGCTCCGATCGTCGCGCAGGGCGTGGCGGCGAACATGGCCGGAGAGCAGCAGTCGCTCACCCTCGACGGCGGCGGAATCCTGGACTACTGCCGGCTGAACGACATCACGGTTCAGGCCTGGTCGCCGTTCCAGGCCGGCTTCTTCACCGGGGTCTTCCTCGGCTCAGCGGAGTACCCCGAGCTGAACGCGGTCATCGACCGTCTCGCCGCTGCCTACGACGTTCCCGCGATCGCCATCGCCACGGCCTGGATCACCCGCCACCCCGCACAGATGCAGGTGGTGCTCGGCACCACCAGCCCTGAGCGGGTGGCCGCGGCCGCGCTCGGCTCGGAGATCCCGCTCACCCGCTCAGAGTGGTACGAGCTGTTCCGCGCCGCGGGCTACCGGGTGCCGTAACCCTGGCTAGTCCTCGACGGTGAAGCCGAGGAGGGCGCCGGGGGAGGCGACGATCAGTCGCCCGGCTCCGGCGTCGACCCCGACCATCCGCACCGACCCGATCGAGAACGTGTCACTGAGCTCTCCGGTCGCTTCGCAGGCTTGGTGGTCGTCGCCGCCACCGAACGACGTGCTCTCGCCGGTTCCGGGGTACATCGCGATCAGCGGCTCGCGCTGGATGGAGCAGGCGTAGACGGCCTCCTCCGAGGCGTCGGAGTGCTCCCCGGTGATGAGGTTCACGATCGTCGATTCGCCGTCGATGAGCCTGACGCTATCGGCAGAGAATGAGGCGAAGGTCGATTCCTTCTCGTCGCCGGTGCCGTTGTAGTCGTCGCCGCCCAGCGGGAGGGTCCAGTCGATCTCCCCTGTTGCCACGTCGACCCCGACGAGATCGACGTCGAAGTCGGTGCGGGTGACGTCGAAGCCCGACCCGTCTGCTTTCTTGACGACCGATGTTGTACCGGAGTTGATGACGCAGAAGGTGCGCTTGCCGTCGGCCCGCGCCTCTTCACGCACGTAATAGTCACAGAACTCGGCTCCGTCGAGGCTCCAGACGCTCTCACCGGACTCTGGATCCAGCGCCACGACGCGCTGCTGCGTTGCGTCGTCGGTGTATTCGGTGGCGTCCGCACGGGACGCGTCGAACAGGCCCCCGGCGCCGATCAACAGGCCGGTGGTTTTCTCTTTGGTCCAGAACCAACCGCCGTCGGACGAGGTGCCCTCACCGAAGACATCCTGATAGGGGCGCTCCCAGAGAAACTCGCCGTCGGCGCTGCTGCCGAGCATCTCGGTGCCTTCCGGGGTCGGCTATTGGTGGAATAGACGCGGTTGCCGATCAGGCGGGCCGAGTCCGGCAGCACGACGTCGGTATCCGGGGTGATCTCGCCTCCGGCGGTGGTGAAGCGGTAACTCAGGCTGCCGGCGTCGTAGTCGGTCTGCTTCCAGCCCGTGAAACAGATATCGGTGCCGTCGGCGCAGGATGACGGTCGGCTGGTCGCCCAGACCCGGTTGTCGGTCAGCGGGACAGGCGTTCCCGTGCCGAGGTCCGCCAGCACCAGGTCCTGCCAGTCTTTGTCGTCGCCCGGGCGAAGGTAGGCGGCGTAGTGCTGGTCGCCGTCGCTGATGATGGTGGCCGACGCCTGCACGCCGACCGTTGCCGCCCCGGTCACTGCGCTGTCGGCCCAGAGCTGTTCACCGGTCGTGGCGTCCCAGGCCACGACCTGCAGGGAACCTGAGGACGCCTTCGCGTAGGCGAGAACCACGCCGTCTGCCGCGGCGGGATCGCCGACCAGGGACGCGTCGACGGACCAGTCCGGCGTGGCCACCTCGTCGAGCTCCCGAGCCGCGATATCGGCGGCGCTTTCCGGGATCAAGCTGGTCCCCGGTGTGCAGCCGGTGAGAGCCACCAGCAGCACCAGAGCCGCGATCGGCAGCGTGGACGTGGCTCTGAACATGGTTTCCCCCGAATCCCCCCTGGCGCGCTCGCCAAGACTGCAAGTATGGCGCATCCGCCCCGCTCGGGTGACTATCGAGAACGAACGCAGGGCGCGGTGGCGTTGATCGAGATGCCCGCGGCGGTGCCGCGGATCGACAGGGTCTCCAGGCTGCCGTCCGGCACGGAGTAGAAGTCTGTTCCCATGGCACGGTCGGATCGGCTGAAGCCGCTGATCTCCCAGGCCGTTGTGATCGCGTCGAAGGCCTCGTCGGCGCTGTCGGCGATCTCGAAGATCGGGATCACGACAGAGCCCGTCACCTGCTCGTCGGAGCCGCCGGTGCACGTCGTGGTGGTGACAGAGGCCGGCCCGCGGATGCCCGCTTCGTCGCCGGCGGCATCCAGCAGCGCCGTCACCAGGGCGAGGTCGCCGGCAATCCGGGTGGTGGCATCCGCCGGATCGACGACGGCCGGGGGAGTGGCGCCGGGCAGCCCGGCCAACCTGTCGTCGGGCTCGGCCGAGCCGAGCGGGAGCCCCAGATAGCCCGTCAAGGTCTCTGGTGAGTCGGTGGCGGTGGCTGGTGCCAGGGATACGTCGAAAGATGCCAGAGGCAGGCCGTCGACCTGGGTCTGGGAGTCGTCGAGCTCGGTCAGCAGGCCGGCCACGTCCTCGACGTCTCCGAGAGCCGCGACCCGCACCCTCAGGTTCGGACGCCACGCTGCGGAGTCCTTGCGGTTGTCGACACCGTCGAAGTACACGGAAGTGACCGCCAAGTCTGTGCTGAGCTCGGCGAGAAACCGTACCAGGCCGGTTCCGGGCGAAGTGGGGTCGATTGTCAGGGAGGAGCCCTCGCTCGAGCCGTCCGCCGGCGAGGTGAGAGTGATCGCCGGCAGGGCTCCGCTGCCGAAACCGGGCAGTGCCCGGACTGTTGTTGTCAGGTCGGCCCAGACCGAGGCGGACTCGACCTCGATGCCGACAGGCTCACCGTGCTGGAACACCGACACCGACAGGGTTCCAGGCAGGTCGCGCAGGGCGACGGCCGCGTCGGCCATCTGCTCAGGATCGAGGCTGGTGATGACGCCGATGCCGGGCGGCGAGAAGCTCAGCGACACGTCGGCGCCGCCCTTCTCGCCAGGGATCCGCACGACGGAACTCATCGAGACCGTGCCGTTCTGGGCAGCCGAGTCGACCGACACCGCCAGAGCCGGCACGTCCACGTTCGAGTCGTCGGCCTGCACCGTGAAGTGGGCGTCCCACAGGTCCGGTGCGGTGGGCGACTTGTCGGACTGGGCGAAGCCGTCGCTGACCCGGATGTCCGCGGTCACACTGGCCACCCCGGGGGTGGCCCGGATCTCGGTCAGGGCCTCGTCGACCACCGTAGTGACCTTTGTCGGTGGCCCGTCGGCGGGCCCTGCCCAGGCCGCGCACCCCGTCAGCGTAAGCGCCAGCGCCAGCGCCCCGACCCCCGCGCCGGCCGTCATCCGTAAGAACCCCCGTGCTGTCATCGAGCCAGTATCCCGCACCGACCTGGACGGTGTGCCACGCGGAGCCAGGCGCCCGGCTGAACACTCACGGCCGACTCAAGGCCTGCCTGTTACTGTCGGTTGGTCACCTCGAACCGAGCTGACACCACAGTCGTCAGGGAGATCCCGTGAATCAGCCGCGCATGAACGTCGAGTCGTTCAACCTCGACCACCGCACCGTCGTTGCGCCGTACGTGCGCCTGGCCGACACCAAGGTGCTGCCGCTGGGCGATGTCATCGTGAAATATGACGTGCGCTTCACTCAGCCCAACGTCGCCCACCTGGAGATGCCGGCGGTGCACTCGATCGAGCACCTCTTCGCCGAGCACTCCCGCAACCACTCGGACCGGGTCATCGACTTCTCGCCGATGGGCTGCCAGACCGGTTTTTACCTAATCCTGCAGGGACGACCGGAGTTCACCGAGGTGCTCGAGCTGATCGAGGCCACCATGACCGACATCCTCGGCGCCTCCGAGGTGCCGGCGGCCAACGAGGTGCAGTGCGGCTGGGGCGCGAACCACTCGCTGAGCGCCGCCCAGGAGGCCGTGACGGTGTTCTTGGCCGGCCGCGACGGCTGGGCCAACGTCACCGCATGAGCAGCGTAGACACCCTCGGCGCGAGCACCCTCATCCCTGACAGCCCCGACGCGATCGTCCTGGTCGCCATGGCGGAGGAGGCCGCGCCGTTCCTGGCGGCGGCCACCGTCGCCGCCGAACCGGTCACCGTGGGCAAGGCCCTGCAGTACCGGCTGACGCTGGCCGGGCGCGATGTGCTGCTCGTGCAGGGCGGTATCGGGCTGGTCAATGCGGCCGGTGCAACGACATCCGCGATTCTCGCCGCCCGGGCGGGTGACCCTGTGGCCGCGCCGCTGGTGATCAGCGCCGGCTCGGCCGGCGGCGTGGGCGTAGAGGTGCGGGTCGGTGAGGTCGTGATCGGCAGCGACTGCCTGAACAGCGACGCGGATGCGCGCCCCTTCGGCTACGCCCTCGGCCAGGTGCCCGGCATGCCCGCCCGGTATGCCGGCGCGGCCGCTGCCCTCGACGCCGCCGAAACGCCCACCCGGATGCCCGACGGGTCGGCCCTGGTCGTGCAGCGCGGGCTGATGGTCTCCAACGACAAGTTCGTGGGCGCCGAGCTCGCCGAGACACTGCGCGAGCTGTTCCCGGGGGTGCTCTGCACCGACATGGAAACCGTGGGAATCGCGCAGACCTGCTTCGCCTACGGGGTGCCCTTTGTGGCCATCCGCGGCATCTCGGATCTGTGCGGACCCGTGGGCGATCACCTCACCCACGTTGACGATGCGGCCGAACGTTCGGCCGTGGTGGTGCTGGAAACCCTCCGCCGGCTCTAGAGCTCGTCCATCGCGGGCGGGGGAGACCGGACCGATCACGGTGCTGCTGGTCGTGCCGGCGTTGCGCGCATCCGCCGAGGAGGTGATGGCCAACCCCGCCGGTACCGCCAGGGTGGCCGGTTACCCGCGTATCGCCGCCGGATCCGGCATCGTCACCCTGTTGCTGGTCGGCGTGACCGTGCTGATGGTCTGGAAGCCGTAACCGGGGCGGGTCAGGCAGCCTCGTAGGCGCGCCGCAGCCAATCGAGCACCTCGGCGGTGAGATCGTCGGGCTCGGCCAGGCGCAGCCGGTGGGTGACCATGCTGTTCCAGCTGCCGGATGCCTCCAACGCGTCGGCGCCATCGACGCCGGGCAGCTTGAGGCCCAGGTCGAGCCGGCCGGCGGTGACCTGCACGATGGCGAACTTCTTCGTCCCCTTGAGCAGACTGATGTAGCTGTTCGTGGGAGCGAGGTTCACCTCGCCGCTCTCACGGGCGTGGCTGACCAGGTCGTCGTAGGTACCCCGCCAGTGCGCCTTGCCGCCGCCGAACTGGGCGTTGATCTTCTCGTCGACCGGCAGGCGCTGCCCGGAAACCTGCCCCAGGGCCGAGACGAGGGCCATCGCATGGCCGGTGCCGAGGCCATAGTCGTCCTTCAGCCAGGCCACGATGCGGGCGGTCTTCACGTCGGGCCCGAGCAGGCCCTTGGCGGCCGCGGCGGCACGGAAGCCGTCCGGGTCGAGGCCGGTTTTGGCCTTGATGGTGTCGAAATACGCCTGGATCGTCATGGAGGTCCTCGCTGCGAGCCGGATCAGTGACGTTAACGTAGCAGGGCCGCGCATCCGGGTGGATGCGCGGCCCTGCAATGGTGCGAACGCTAGTCGAGCGTGGGCATCTGCTCGGTGATGTGCGCGATCGTGGGGATCGACGAGGTGATCACGGTGCCGTCGGCGCGACGGGTGTCCTCGATGAGCGCCGCCGTGGGAGCGCCGGGGTCGCGGGCGCCCTGGTGCGACAACGGAACGGTCTCCGGCTGGCCGGCAGTCACGATGACCTGCAGGCCGCGCACGGTGAGCCGCGCCTCGGTGCCCTCCTCGATGCTGAGGTGCACGATGGTCTGCGTGACGGCCACGCGCAGGCGAGAGCCCTTCAGCGTGACCCTGAAGATCAGCTCATCCCAGTCCTCCGGCAGGCGCGGGTCGAGCGTGATGCGCCCGCTGTGGTCGCGCAGGCCACCGAACCCGTAGACCAGCGCGCTCCACACGCCACCGGCGGAGGCGACGTGCACGCCGTCCTGCGCGTTGTGGTGCAGGTCGGCGAGGTCCACGAACAGCCCGGAGGTGAAGTAGTTCAGCGCGAGCTCGTGGTAGCCCACCTCGGCGGCGATGATCGACTGCACGACATCCGACAGCGTGGAGTCGCCCGTGGTCAGCGGGTCGTAGTAGTCGAAGTCGGCCCGTTTCTCTTCCGGCGTGAACTGGTCGCCCTGCAACAAGAGCGCCAGCACCACGTCGGCCTGCTTGAGCACCTGGAAACGGTAGATCACCAACGGGTGGTAATGCAGCAGCAGCGGCCGGTTCTCCGGCGGCGTCGCGGTGAGGTCCCAGCGTTCCTTCTCGAGGAACTGGGCATCCTGCGGGTGGATGCCGAGGTTGCGGTCGAAGGGGATGTGCATCGCCTCGGCGGCGAAGGACCACTCCATCACCTCGGCCTCATCGAGCTTCAACCGTGCGGACATGGAGTCGAACGAGGCCCGGTCGACCGAGTACAGCCGGCGCACGCTCTTCACCGCGGCACGCAGGTTGGAGCGGGCCATGATGTTCGTGTACAGGTTGTCGTTGACGACGGTGGTGTACTCGTCCGGGCCGGTGACGCCGTGGATGTGGAAGACGTCGTTGCCGTTGCCGCGCCAGAAGCCCAGATCGGCCCACATCCTGGCGGTCTCCACCAGGATGTCGATGGCTTCGCGGGCGAGGAAGTCCTCGTCGCCGGTGGCCGCGACGTACTGGCTGAGCGCATAGGAGATGTCGGCGTCGATGTGGTACTGCGCCGTGCCGGCCGCGTAATACGCGCTGGATTCGAGCCCGTTGATGGTGCGCCACGGGAACAGGGCGCCGAGCTGGTTCAGCTCGGTGGCGCGGGCGCGGGCGTGGTCGAGCATGCCGTGCCTGAAGCGCAGGGCGTTCCTGGCCGCGTTCGGCGACGTGTAGGTGAGGAACGGCAGCACGTAGACCTCGGTGTCCCAGAAGTAGTGCCCGCCGTAACCGGACCCGGACACCCCCTTGGCCGAGACGCCCTGGCCGTCGGCGCGCATGGACGCCTGGGCGAGCTGGAAGAAGTTCCACCGGGTGGCCTGCTGCAGGGCCGGCTGGCCGGGCAGCTCGACATCCGTGCGGGCCCAGAATGCGTCGAGCCAGTCGCGCTGCTCCTGGATGATCGCGGCGACGCCGGCTTCCTTGGCACGGTCGAGGGTGCGGTCGCACCGGTCGGCGAGCTCGTGCGTGGGCACCCCGGCCGAGGTGTGGTAGCTGAGCAGCTTGGTGATGCGGATGGGGTTGCCCATCTTGGCCTTCACCTTGTACACGTGCTTGGCCAGGTCGTCGCCCAGCTGCGACGACTCGTCGAAGTCGTTGATCGTGTCGATCGAGTGGTCGGACGCCGTGGCGATGGTCATGCCGGAGTTGGTGCACCGGAAGCCCAGGATGTAGCGGCCGTTGTTGGCCCGCTTCAACCGCGGCTGCAGCACCCGGTCGGTGAACGTCTCGGCGCGGCGGGGATCCCAGTCGTTCGCCGAACCGGACTTGGGCCGGTCGTACTCGCCGATGCCGTCCTGCCGGTTGAGGGTCTGGCTGGAGATGACGACCGACGCGTCGGCATCGAGCATGGTGACCTCGTACTCGATCACAGCGAGGTGGCGTTCGGTGAACGACACCAGGCGGCGCGAGCGGATCAGCACCTGCTTGCCCGACGGGGTGCGCCAGACCAGCGACCGCGACAGGATGCCGTCGGCGAAGTCGAGCCGGCGCTCGTAGCTGAGCAGCTCGGCGAGGGTGAGAACCAGGGGCTCGTCATCGACGTAGATGCGGATGATCTTCGCATCCGGTGCGTTGACGATGGTCTGGCCGACCCTGGCGAAACCGAAGGCCTCTTCGGCGTGCCGGATGGGCCAGGTCTCGTGGAACCCGTTGATGAAGGTGCCGTGCACGTGGCCGTCGCGGCCCTCGTCGACGTTGCCGCGGAGCCCCAGGTAACCGTTGCCGACGGCGAACAGGGTCTCGGTGCGGCCCATGTCCTCGCCGGAGAAGTCGGTCTCCACCAGCGCCCACTCATCGAGCGGGAACCGGCTGCGGTCCAGTGGGTCGGAGAGGTTCTGGATGGTCGCGTCAAGAGTCATGCGCGCACTCCACTCGGGGTCAGGACGGTGCTGCCGATCAGCGGCAGGAGTTCGTCGAGGTCGGTGACGACGGTGTCGGCCCCTGCCTCGAAGAGCACGTGGGCGCCGACGCCGCGGTCGACACCGAGCACCAGGCCGAAGTCGCCGGCGCGGCCGGACTGGATGCCGGACTCGGCGTCTTCGACGACGACACACTGGGCGGCGGTGAGGCCGAGCAGCGCGGCGGCGAACGCATAGGTATCGGGGGCGGGCTTGCCGGCGAGCTTCTCGGCGCGGGCGCGCACACCGTCGACGACGATCTCGAACCTGTTACGCAGGCCCGCGGCGGTGAGCACCATCTCACCGTTGAGGGAGCTGGTGACCACGGCGACCTGGATGCCGGCCGCGACGACCGCGTCGAGGAACCGGAGCGAACCGGGGTACGGGCTCACGCCGTCCTCGGCGAGGGTCTCGTTGAATGCCTTGTTCTTGCGGTTGCCGAGACCGCAGACGGTCTCGAGCTCCGGCGCATCCGTGGGCTCGCCGTCGGGCAGGGACAGGCCGCGCGAGGCCAGCAGTGACCGCACGCCGTCGTACCGGGGCTTGCCGTCGATGAAGCCGAAATAGTCGGCGTCGGTGTACGGCTTGACGCCCTTCGACTCGAGGAACGGGGTGAACAGTCGCGACCAAGCGCTCATGTGCACCTCGGCGGTGGGGGTGAGCACACCGTCAAGGTCGAAGAGCACGCCGCGCGCGCCAAGTACCCGGTCTCGGGTCTCAGCTGGCGTAAGGGGGGAGTGGGGGGAAGTCAATATGGAGCCCTGCTTGGTAGATGCGTGAAGAAATGGCTAAACCGGGTAGTCGAGCTTGTCACTTGCACTGTGGATCACGAAATTCTTGGGGGGGGGGTGTCGTCGCGGGTCAGGGAGACGGAGCGCGTGCATGTCGATCCTAGGTCTCGGACCTGTCCAACGTGGTGCCGATGTGTTAACGTTCTGTTGCAAATCTCCCCTCGCCGACCGAATCAGCCGGTCCCGTGCCGTTGTTGACTTCGGGTGTCACCCCGAATATGTTCACACGACGGTCCAGAACCAGGTCAGGGAAGCGCACCAGCGATGCTGCGACACCGGGAGAAGACGACGATGCAGGGGACAACCCGTGCCGATATATGAGTTCAGGTGCGACGTCTGCGCCCGTTTCGAGCAGATGCACCCGATGGGTTCGGCCCCGGAGACCGTCGACTGTCCCACCTGCCGCGCGCCCGCGCGCCGGCTGATGAGTGCCCCCCACCTGTCTGCGGCGGGGTCCGCCGCGTTCGGCCTGATCGATTCGTCTGCGCGCAGTGCCTTCGAACCGGAGGTGGTCGAGTCCGCGCTCCCGGGACGACGGTCGGGCGCCGGTGCGCAATTCACCGCCAATCCGCTCCACAGGAAATTGCCGCGCCCGTAGTTCGCCTACGCGCGGCACCGAAAAAGAGGGGTTCCACATGCCAGAGCAACTGTTCCCGTTGGATTCGAGCAGGAAATTCGAAGACCAGGAGAAGGTGGGGCACAACCGGTGGCATCCGGAGGTCCCGCCGGTCGCAACCGTCAAGCCCGGCAGCTCCTTCAGGGTCGACTGCCGGGAGTGGTTTGACGGCGCGATCGTCAATGACGACTCGGCCGAAGACATCCTCAACGCTCCGCTGCTCACCGTGCACAAGCTCAGCGGACCGTTCGCGGTGGAGGGGGCGAAGCCGGGCGACCTCCTGATCGTGGACATCCTGGACGTTGGCCCCATCCCGCAGGAGGACTCCGGCCCCCTCGCCGGTCAGGGCTGGGGATACACCGGCATCTTTTCCCGGAACAACGGCGGTGGCTTCCTCACCGAGCAGTTCCCGGATGCCTACAAGGCCATCTGGGACTTCACCGGGCAGGTGGCCTCGTCGCGGCACATCCCGGGAGTCTCGTTCAGCGGACTGATCCATCCCGGCCTGATGGGCACGGCCCCCTCAGCGAAGCTGCTCGCCACCTGGAACAAGCGCGAGGGTGCCCTCATCGCCACGGACCCGCACCGGGTGCCGCCGCTGGCGTTGCCGCCGGAGGCGGAACATGCGGTGCTGGGCAGCCTGCCCGCGGCCGAGTTCGCGCGGGTGGCCGGTGAAGCGGCCCGCACGGCGCCGCCGAGGGAGAACGGCGGGAACCAGGACATCAAGAACCTGTCGAAGGGGAGCCGGATCTTCTACCCGGTGTTCGTCGACGGCGCGAACCTGTCCCTGGGCGACCTGCACTTCTCCCAGGGGGACGGCGAGATCACCTTTTGCGGTGCGATCGAGATGGGCGGCTTCATCGACCTGCGCGTCGATATCATCCGCGGCGGCATGGAGACCTACGGCGTGGGGGAGAACGCGATCTTCCTGCCGGGCACCGTCGACCCGCGGTTCAGCCAGTGGCTGGCCTTCTCCGGCACCTCGGTGACCCTGGACGGGGAGCAGAAGTACCTGGACTCGCACCTGTCGTACCAGCGGGCCTGCCTGCACGCCATCGACTACCTGACGAAGTTCGGCTACAGCCCGGAGCAGGCCTACCTGCTGCTCGGGGCCGTACCCATCGAAGGCCGCCTGTCGGGTGTGGTGGACATCCCCAACTCGTGTTCGACGGTGTATATCCCCACGGCCATCTTCGACTTCGACGTGCGGCCGTCGGCGGCCGGGCCGTTCCAGATCGAGCGGGGGATCGGAGCGCCCCGGGCTGCCAACCGGTGACCCGGGCTCGGCGCGCTTTTGGTCAGTGCGCCGTCATCGGCGCGTCGAGCGTGTCGGTGACCGACGGGGCCGGCCTGCGGATGAAGAACGCCAGCGGGATTGCGAAGAGCGAGATGATCGCCCCGTAGAGGAAGGCGCTCTGAGTGCCCGCCGCGGTTGCGGCGACCTCGCCGGCGCCGATGGCGAGCTGGGTTGCCGCGGTGGAGGACATCACCGTGACGAACAGGGCGGTGCCCGCGGCGCCGGCCAGCTGCTGGGCGGTGCCGACGACGGCGCTGCCGTGCGAGTACAGCGACGGCTTGAGGGAGGCGAGCGCCGACGTGAACAGCGGGGTGAACAGGAACGCCAGGCCGAAGCTCAGCGCCACGTGGGCCACCAGCACGTACCAGAACGGTGTCGTCGCGGTGAGCATGGTCAGGAACCAGAACGCGCCGCTGACGATGATCGACCCGGGCACGAGCAGCACGGTGGGGCCGAACCTGTCGTAGAACCGGCCGACGAACGGGGCGAGCAGGCCCATTGTGAGACCGCCGGGCAGCAGTAGCAGGCCGGTGGTCAGCGCATCCAGGCCCAGCACGGTCTGCATGTAGATCGGCAGCAGGATCAGGGTGCCGAACAGGGCCATCATGCTCACGGCGAGCATCACGATGGCGAAGCTGAACGTGCGCGAGACGAAGGTGCGCAGGTCGAGCAGGGCCCGGTCGGTGCGCTGCAGCGTGAGCTGGCGCCAGACGAACAGGGCGATCGCCAGCACGCCGATGGCCAGCGGCACCAGGCCGGCGGCGGCGTTGCCTGTGGCAGATTCGCCGAGGTTGCTCAGCCCGTAAACCAGGCCGCCGAAGCCGAAAGCCGAGAGGATCACCGAGACGACGTCGAGAGGCACCGCGGTGGGAGTGGTCACGTTCTTGATGCGTGCGGCGCCGAGGGCCAGGGAGCCGAGGGCGATCGGCAGCACGAGGATGAACATCCAGCGCCAGTCGAGCACGCTCAGGATGAGGCCGGAGATGGTGGGGCCGATCGCCGGGGCGACCGAGATCACGATGGAGATGTTGCCCATGGTCTTGCCGCGGGCGGCCGGTGCCACCAGGGTCATCACGGTGGTCATCAGCAGCGGCATCATGATGGCGGTGCCCATGGCCTGCACCACCCGGCCTACGATGAGCACCTCGAAGCCCGGTGCGATGGCAGCGATGAGGGTGCCCGTGCTGAACAGGGTCATCGCGGCGAGGAAGACCGGGCGAGTGTTGAACCGCTGCAGCAGGAAACCGGTGATCGGGATCACCACGGCCATGGTGAGCATGAACGCGGTCGTCAGCCACTGGGCGGCGCCGGCCGTGATGTTCAGGTCCTTCATCAGGTGCGGCAGCGCCACACCCATGATGGTCTCGTTGAGGATGACGACGAACGCGGACACCAGCAGCAGCGAGATGACGAGCTTGGTGCCGGCGGCATCCGGGGCATTGCCGGTCGGCGCGGCGGGCGCGGGGGCAGTGGTGACGGCGGAGTCGGTCATCGGGGTCCTAACGGAACGGGCTCAGGTGCGACCCCGGTTTGAGGTACCCATGGTTCAACCAGAATGCGCCGGTTATGTTCCCGAATCGGACAATTGCGTCCGGCGCACCGGCACCATTTGTCCGCACGGGCAACAGTTGCCGGTCTTTTAGACTGGGGAGCATGGGGGAATGGCTGATCGACAACTGGACCGAAGTTTTGGGATTCGGAACGGGGGCCGCGTGCGTGTGGTTGGCCGCGCGCCGCAACATCTGGACCTTCCCGCTCGGCATCGCGAACAACCTGGTCTTCATCGTGCTGTTCTTCGGCGCCGCGCTCTACGCCGACCTCGGCCTGCAGATCGTCTACCTGGTGCTCGGGGTGATGGGCTGGCTCGGCTGGTCCCGGCACCGGGCCGCCGACGACCGCGCGCTGATCGGCCGGATGCCCAGGCAAGCCATCCTGCCGCTGGTCGCCGCCGCGCTGGCCGGCACCGCGATCATCGCCTACGCCCTGCACTCCTACACCGACTCCACCACCGAGATCGCGGATGCCGCCACCACCTCGGTGAGCCTGGTCGCGCAGTACATGCTCAACCGGCGCTGGCTGGAGAACTGGTTCGTCTGGATCGCCGTCGACGTGGCCTATGTGGGCCTGTTCCTATATAAGGGGCTGAACATCACCGCCGCGCTCTACCTGCTCTTCATCGGCCTGTGCGTCTGGGGCCTTCGCGGCTGGATGCGGGCCCGCACAGATCAGACGGCGAGCGACTCCGGGGCGGCCGGCGCCTCGCCCCACCAACCGGTGCCAGCCGGCACGACGGGTGCCTGAGCCGGTGTCTGACCCGCTGCCGGCGGCTGACCCGGTGCCGGTGGCGGCGACCCGATTCGGGCACGGCCTGGTGCTCGGCAAGTTCTATCCTCTGCACGCCGGGCACTCGGCCCTGATCCGCGCGGCCCTCAGCCGCTGTGACAGGGTCACCGTGCAACTGTTCGGGGCCAGCGTGGAATCCATCCCGCTGAGCGTGCGCGAGGAATGGCTGCGCGAAGAGCACCCCACCGCGCACGTCGTGAGCGCCATCGACGACGCTCCGGTGGACTTCGACTCCGCCGACGCCTGGGACGAGCACATGGTGTTGATCCGGGCGCTGCTGGACTCCCCGGTCGACGCCGTGTTCTCCAGTGACCCCTACGGCGCCGAACTCGCCGCCCGCCTGGGCGCCGCGTGGGTGCAGGTCGACCCCGGCCGGCGGCACACCCCGGTCTCCGGCACCGCGATCCGAGCGGATGTGCCGGGTCACTGGTGGGCGCTGGCCCCCGCCGTGCGCGCCTGGCTGACCCCGCGCGTGGTGGTGCTCGGTGCCGAATCCACCGGCTCCACCACCCTCGCCGAAGCCCTCGCCGACCACTACGACACCGCGTGGGTGCCGGAGTACGGCCGCGAGCACAGCGAAACACGGGTGGGCGGCCTGGACACCCCGTGGCGTAGTGACGAGTTCGACGTCATCGTGGACCGTCAGATCGGCTGGGAGAACCAGGCCCTGCGCCGGGTGCCGCGGCCGCTGCTCATCTGCGACACCGACGTGCTGGCCACCACCCTCTGGCACGAGCGCTACGTGGGACCGACCCCGGCGGGGCTCGTGGCGCGCGCCGCCGCGCATCCGCCCGCGCTGTACCTGCTCACCGGGGACGAGATCCCGTTCGTGCAGGACGGCCTGCGCGACGGCGAGCACATCCGGCACGCCATGCAGCACCGGTTTCGCCAGACGCTGGCGGGGCAGGACGTGCCGTGGCTGGAGGTGACCGGGTCGGTGCCGGAGCGCCTGGCGCAGGCGGCCGTGGCCATCGACCGGATGCTCGCCGGAGTCTTCGACTTCGCGCTGCCCCTGGAACAGCAGGCCGCGCTCGAGGCCGCCGTCGCCGCCGGGCCCGCCCGATAGGCTGAAAACCATGGCGCTGGGGAATCGTTGGAACAAGGTATCCGAATCACCGACGCGCGCTAACGCCGCCACACTGGCCGAGGAGCTGACCGCGGAGGACCTCTTCACCGAGGCGCCGGCGGTGGTGGACACGGCGCTGGACGAGAAGCTGCGCCAGGCCTACTTCTGGTTGGTGAACCGGGCCGTGATCTCGCCGTTCTACGACGTCGAATTCTCCACCGGCTCCCCGGTCACCTTCGAACTCGGCGACGCCGGCGCCGAACTGCACCTGCCCACCGACCAGTCCTACTCCTCGAACGTGCTGCTGCCGCTGCTCACCTTCGCGGTGGGCGGCAAGTGCCTGCTCGTGGGCGGTCCCGGGCGTGGCAAGACCACCCTGGCCATCCTGATGGGTGTGCTCGCCGGGTCGAGCGCCCGCGAGGTGCGCCGCAACGTGCAACAGGGCCAGCCTCAGGTCACGGTGAGCGACCTGGTCGGGATGCCGCTGCCGCGCGACCTCGTCACCGCCGGGAGCTTGGCCGAGATCGAGATCGCCTGGCGCGGCTGGCTCAGCCAGCCGGTGAAGATCATCGACGAGTACAACCGCATCCCCACCAAGACCCAGTCGGCGCTGCTCACGATGGTGGCCGAGGGCTACGTGGAAAGCCACGACCAGATGCACTCCACCGCGCCGGAATCCGGGGTGGAGAGCTGGTTCTTCACCGCCAACGACGACGCCGGCGGCGGCACCTTCCCGGTGATCCAGGCGCTCCGCGACCGGATGGACGTGACCGTCGCCGCGCAGGGTTTCAACAACCGGTTCTTCGACGAACTCGTCGCCCGCGTCGAGGCCGGCGAACGGCCGGAGGACCACCTGCCGCCCGAGCTCATCTTCGACGCCGACGAACAGCGCCTGCTCGAGGCGGCCATCCGGGCCGTGCCACTGCCCGGTGCGGTGCGTCGCCAGCTGGAGTTCTTCGCCAGCCACTTCGAATTCGTGCAGCAGGGCGGGCGCCGCTTCGAATACCGCACCAAGGACACCGTGCGCATCGGCGGCGGCGAGGTGGCCGAGGTGATCGAGGCCAACTCCGGTGCCGACCTGCAGGTCGACCTCGGCTCGCAGACCAGCAACAGCCTCTCGGTGCGGTCGCTGCAGACCCTCATCCGCTACGCCAAGGCGATGGCTTACTTTCGCGGCCGGCCCGTGGTGGGCCTGGACGACCTGGCCGCCGTGCTGCCCTTCGCCCTGCGCGGCAAACTACTGCCCAACGAACTGCACCCCCGCTTCGACGTGGGTGCCGACCGGGAGCTAGCTACCGACTCGATCAGCTGGCTCGCCGACCTCTTCACCGAGTCCCGCCGGCAGTTCACCGCCCTCGGCCTCGGCGGCAACGACCCGATCAGCGACGCCCTCGACCTGTTCAACCAGGGCCTGGATGCAGTCAGCTCCGCCGAGGCCGCGCAGCGCCTCACCGGTATTGAATCCTTGATCAGCGGCATCGCCAAGCAGGGCAAGCTCTACGGTCGGCACTTCGACGACCTGCTCGCCCTCAAGTACCTGCACCAGCGCTACACGAACTACGTCAGCTGGTTGGGGTTCAGCGGGTGACCCAGCGCCCCCGGCACCTCGTGAACGAGTCGCTGGAGCTCACCGACGAGGCCCTGCCGGAGACCACGGTCGACCTCGAGCTCTCGGCGACCCGCATTCAGGAGCGGCACGGCGAGGCGGCCGGCGCCCGCTACCGCCACTTCATCGGCCGGGCCGTGGCGGCAGCGCCCGCCGCCGACCGGGATGACCTGCTCACCCTCGCCGCCCTCGCCGCCTGGCGCTCGGGTGCGCCGGCGTTCCGAACGGATGCGCTGCGTCGCCTCGACCTGGCCCTGGCCGCCGGCCGCACCGGCCTGCCCGCCCTCGCCGCGGCGCTGGGCCTGGGTGAGGGCGAGGTGGCCCCGTTCGCGGCGTTGCAACTGAATTCCCGGTTCGGTTGGCCCGGCCTGCACGCTCCCGGAGAACTCCTCGCCGTGATCGGCGGTTTCCGCGGCCTCTACGGCCCGTGGCTGGCGCCCCCGGTGGCGGCGCTGCCCGGCGACCGGCCGGGCAGCTTCCTGATCCGCACGGGCAGTGCTGCCACGGCCGAGGACTGGCTGCTCACCGTGGATGTCTTCGGGCACACCCTCGTGCGGCTCGCGACCGACGAGCAGGGGAATGTCGACGCTGCGGCCGACGCACGGTGGTCTGCAGCGGGCGATACCGCGCAGGGGCTCGCCGAGACTGGTGCGGCCGGCGCGGTGCTGACCGTGCGCGCCTACACCGCACAGCTGTGGACCCCGGAGGAGAGCCCGTGATGGCTGCGCCGCTCACCCCCGAGCAGCGCAGCGCCTGGCAGAGCGCCCAGGCGCTCTGGGGCGTCGAACTCCACGACCCCGAGCTCGCGCCGGACGCGAAGGAGGCGTCCTTCGCCTGGTTCAGCTTCCCGCCCCAGGTGACCTTCGACCTTCCGCAGGCCGAGCGGCTGGGCGTCGGGGCGTTTCTGGAGAGCATCTTCGCGCACGAGATCGGCCACCACGCCCTTTCTCCCTCGACCCGGCTGACAAGCCTGAAAATACGGCACCAGATCGCGCGGGCGCTCGCGGCCACCGATGCCGCGCGCATCCCGGATGTCGCCGACCAGGTTCACAAACTCTCGAACCTGTGGTCGGACATGCTCATCAACGTGCGGGTGGCCGAGCTGCAACGGCGGCGGGACGGCGAGGCGACGCCGCCGGAGATGGTGCGGATGTGGGCGGTGCTGGGCGGGAACGACAGCGCCGATCGGCTCTGGTGGGTGCTCCTGCGGGCCTACGAGATTCTGTGGGTGCTCGCGGCCGGGGCACTCTGCCCGGCCGAGCCACCGGCCGTCCCGATCGACCCTGACGAGGTGGTGCGGCAGCGGATATCGAAGATCACCGACGCGTGGCAGAAGAAGAACCGGCTCAATGAGGTCTTGGCCACCAAAGACCCGAAAAAGCTCGCCGAGCTGCAGCTGTCGGAGCGGACCCAGGAGCTGGCCGCCGAAGTGCAGCGCGAGTTCGACGCCCTGGCGCTCACCGACCCGCGGCTCGACGCGGTGCTGCTGGCTGAGACCGTGCGCACCTTCGGTGACGATCCGGTGAGCGGGGCGCTGCGCTTCGGGATGCTGCTGGCACCGTACCTGGTGGCCCAGGGGCCCACCAGGAACCGCCCCGGGTTGGTGGTGCACGGGGGAGGCTGCGACGGCGAGTCCGGAGCAACCCCGGCGACCGCGGGTGAGCTGGTCGCGGTGCTGGGGGATGCGCGCCTACGGGAAGACCCGGAGCATCCGGCGGTGGCCAAGGCCCGCGGCCTCACGACGGCCGGCCCCGGCGCCAGCACGGTGCCGGGCGCCCCAGACTCCCCGGGTGACGGCCCGCCCACTGCGCCCACCGGCCAGGGCTACGGCCTGGCCCGGACGCTGGAGCTCTACCGCGACAGCGGCGCCAACGCTGTCATCGCCGCCTGGTATCAGACCCGGGCGCGCAGCTACGTGAAGCCGCTGCTGCAGCGCACTCCGGATGCGCCCCCGGCGGACGCCGAGATCCCGGGTCCCCTGGCAGCGTGGGAGCTCGGCGACGACCTCGCCGACATCGACTGGGCCGCGTCCATGGCGAGAAGCCCCACGGTCGTGCCCGGGGTGACCACCCGGCAGCGGGAATACCTGCCCGACGCGCCGCCCGTGGCCACCGCGAGCCTCGATCTGGACCTGTACATCGACTCCTCGGGGTCGATGGTGAGTCCCGCCAACGAGTCGCCGGCCGTCCTGGCCGGCAGCATCCTCATCCTCTCGGTGCTGCGCGGCGGCGGCCGGGTGCGGGTGACCTCATTCTCGGCGGCCGGACAGGTCGCCGGTGGCGAGAGATTCACCCGTGACCGCCTCGAGGCGCTGCGTGACCTCACCACCTACTTCGGCTGGGCCACGGTCTTCCCGCTCGACCTGTACGGGAGCCGGTATCGCGGCCTGGGCCGCACCAGCGCGAGTGTGCGCCGGCACGTGGTGGTGCTTTCCGACGAGGGACTGCTCTCGATGTTCGGCGCGGGGCAGCCAGAGCACGCCGACGTCGCCGCCCGGGTGCGCCGCGGGCTCGACACGGCCACCCTGATCCTGCAGGATCCCCGCCGCTCCGTCGCCGAGCCTGCCGCTCTGGCCGGCTATGACGTCGAGTACATCCAGCGGATGGACGATGCCCCGGCCGCCTGCGCCCGGCTCGCCCGGCGACTGACGGAGAGCGATCCGCGCCGTGCCACCCGAACACCAGGAGGATTCCGTGGCTGAGAGACCCGCGCCGTTCTGGCGACGGCTGACCAACTCCGCCGGGCTCAGGGAGCCCGACCGGGGGGAGCTGGCGACGAACGCCACGCCGTTCTCTCCTCCAACCGCGCGGGTGCCGCGCCCGGCGGCCGACGCGGAGCCAGCCGGCGCCACGCCGGATGCAGTTGACTCGGAGGCGCTTCTCGCGGTGTGGTTCGCGCGTGAGCAGGACGACATGCTCGTCTGGCGCACCTGCCTGCCCGGGGCGAATACCGCCGAGATCGCCACCCGCCTGTCACTGGTTCCGGCGTCCTTCCTCGCCGACGACGTGGATATCCTCCCGCTCGCCGAGAATATTCTTGAAATGGAATACGGCGGCGTCGGATCAACGCCGCCGGACCGGAGGGGGCAGGAGGTCCTCCGGATTGTGGACCAGGTGCGTGCCACCGGGTCGGCCGCCGCCCGCCGGGGCGCGGCCCTGGTGCTGTGGCTCTGGGCCAGCGAGGACCTGAACGGTCCGTTGTCGGTGCCCTTGAGCCCGGTTTGGTACGGCCGCGCCATGGCCGCGCTCTCGTTTCGGTTGGCGGCGGTGGTCGACCCGGCCGAGTGGGTGCGCACGGCCGACCGTCGCGACGAAGCAGCCCGCACCTTCCTGCTCTGGTCCGGCCACCTGCCGGCCGGCGAGGACGAGGCCACCGCCAGGTCGATCCTCGCCATGCGCGACTCCCTGCAGCAGAACGCGGCGCTGGCCCAGACCATGGCCGAACACGAACACCGGCTCCAGGTGACCAAACGGCTGCAGGAGGCCAGGGCCCGCGAGGCCGCCGCCCGGTACTCGAATGAGTAACCCGCCGGGGCCGGCCATGGCAGTGCCCGACCCGGACGACCCGCTGGCGCTGGCCGAATACGCCCCGGGCGGCACCGTCGCGCTCACCGACGCCGAACGGTGGCCCACCCTCGATGTGGCCGGCGCGGCGCGGCTGGATACCGTGCAGCGGCATCCGCTCGCCCCGGCCTGGGTACACCGGACCGGTGACAGGCTCACCGCCGACGGAGTCGCCAGGGCCCAGAGGGCGCTGCCCGTCACCGGTTGGCTGGCCGAGCACCTTGCCATCGCCCGCCGGCTGCCCGCCTACCGCAGGGTCGCCGATACCCTCGGCGAGCTGGGCACCTGGCCCACCGTGACCCGCGACGACCTGCTCGAGAACGTGTCGGCGTTCGTGCCGCTGGATGCCGACCTCGATCGGATGATCGAGGGCTCCAGTTCCGGCACCACCGGGCGGGCGCTGCAGATCCCCGACGACATCGAGGAGGTCGCTCGCAGCTTCCACCTGCTGGTGACCCTGGTGGCCGAGCAGGGCATCGACTGGCGGCCCGACCCGGCACGGATGGCCCTGGCCCACCTGGTGCACCAGCGCCAGGCGTTCACGTACACGTCCTCGATCAGCAGTTTCGGTCAGTCCACCATGGCCAGGCTCAACCTGCACCCTTCGCAGTGGCCGGCGCCCGGGCAGCGCGCCGGGTTCCTGCTGGACCAGCAGCCGCAGGTGATCACCGGCAACCCCACCAGCCTGGCGGAGCTGCTGCACCCCGACCTCGTGGCGGACCTGCGGCCGCTCGCGCTGTTCAGCGGCGCGATGGCGCTCAGTCTCGCCCTCCGCCGCGACCTGGAGGCGGCATTCGACTGCCCGGTGATCGACGTCTACGGGTTGCACGAGACCCGGCCGATCGCCGCCAGCACTGACGGGGGACCCTTCGTGATCCTCGATCGGCGGGTGCACGTGGAGGTGCTCGACGGTTCCGGCCATCCGGTGGCACCCGGGGAGCGCGGCGAGATCGTGGTGACCGCGGGGGAGAACCCGCTGTTGCCGCTGGTGCGGTACCGTACCGGGGACTTCGGCCGGCTGGTCGACGTGGCCGGCCGGCCCGCACTGGCCGACCTGGAGGGCCGGGAGGCCACCCGGTTTCTGGCGCTGGACGGTTCCCTGGTGCCCTGCGTCGACCTCACCCAGCAGTTGCAGGCCGGCGGGGCGCGCGGCTGGGCTGTGCGGCAGGGCGTCGACGGCAGCGTGACCGCCACCGTGGTGGGCGGTGCAACCGGGCAGATCGGTACGGCGCTCCGACGGCTGCTGGCACAGCCGGTGACCGTGACCGCGGTGCCGACCCTGCTCGACCTCGGCGAGGGCAAACCGCGCCGCTACGAGTCGGAGGCGCCGGGCACCTAGCTCACCGTTGCGACACGGATGCGATTGGCAGTGTCTGCACCATTTGTGGCAGTCAGTTCCCGCAGCCGGCCGGCCGGTTTCCCTAGGCTGTGAAGATGCCGATCACCCCCGACACCAAAGACTGGACCTGGGTGCTCGAGCGCCCCTGCCCCGAGTGCGGATTCTCCGCCGCCGAGCTCCGCTACGACGACGTACCCGATCTTGTGCGCCAGAACGCGGCCGCCTGGGCACCCGTGCTCGACCGACCGGATGTTACGGCGCGGCCCGACGACACCACCTGGTCGGAGCTGGAATACGCGGCCCACGTGCGTGACGTGTTCCGCATCTTCGACCTTCGGCTGGGCCTGATCCGCGCCGAGGACGACCCGCTCTTCGCGAACTGGGACCAGGACGCCACCGCGGTGGCCGAACGCTACAACGAGCAGGATCCGCGGGTCGTGGCGGCGGAACTGGCCGCGGCCGCGGCATCCGTTGCCGACGCCTTTGCTGCCGTGCCGCCCGCCGACCGGCAGCGCACCGGCCGCCGCAGCGACGGCGCCCGCTTCACCGTGACCACGCTGGCCCAGTACTTCCTCCACGACCCGACGCACCACCTGCACGACGTGTCCCGCTGACCGGACGTCAGCGATCCGGTCACTTGAACGGCCGACGCTGTAAACTTCGGCCATGACGACGGACCGCAGCGTGGCGCGCAGCCCGGCCGTTGTGGCGCACAAGGTGCTCAACAACAACGTCGTCATCTCGGTCGACAGCGCCGGCCAGGAACGGGTACTGATGGGGCGGGGGCTGGGATTCCAGCTGCAGCCCACCGACACCATCGACCCGGCGAAGGTCGAGAAGACCTTCATCCTCGAGCAGGGTAGCGGAGCCGATCACGCCCGGCAGCTGCTCGCCTCGGTACCGTACCCGGTTATCGAGGCCGTCACGACCGCCGTCGATGAGGCCGAGCGGATCCTGGGGCGCAGCCTCGGTCGGCGGCTGCCGATGGCCATCATTGACCACGTGCAATACGTGCTCGAGCGTATGCAGAAAGGCATTCGGATCCCGAGCACGGCGATGCCCGAACTGCGCGTGCTGCACCCGCAGGAGTTCGACGCGGCGCTGGCGATGGCACGATCCGTCAGTGCCAGTCTCCAGACCGACCTCCCGGCGGAGGAGGCCGTATTCCTCACGATGCATATTCTCAATGCGACCCGGGACGAGCCCAACGGCACCGCGGCGCTGCTCTTCCGTCGGGTACAGCACGTGGTCACCACGGTCGAGGGCGGCCTCGGCGTGCAGCTGGACGTGGCGAGCCCGGACTACGCGCGGTTCATCCTGCACATCCAATTTCTCCTGCAGCGACTCGTGGCCAAGACGATGCTGCGAGGCTCCGACACGTCGTTCTTCGAGTTCGCCAAACACAGTTATCCGCGCTCGTACGCGATCGCCGCCGACGTCAAGCTGTACGTCAGTGAAGCCACCGGCTCCGAGCTCACCGATGAAGAACTCCTCTACGTGATCGTGCACGTGGAGCGCCTGGCCAACCAGGTTGTGGATGGCGCAGCGCCCTGACGGTGTGCTAGCGTAAGCGTCGCAGGGCGAAGACGACCTGTGGAAGCTCTTCGGATTGTTACTGCGCAAGCAGGCAAAACCTGGACTCTCATCGCATAGCGCGATGTCTGAGTTCAGGTCTTTTTTTTGCCCAAAATCCGAAGTCCCGCTTCCTTGGCACGAAGAAGCCGCGATGCCGTGGCGGAAGGTGAACCAGAACGATGGATTACTCCAAAACCGCTGCTGCGGTTCTCAAGGGCGTGGGCGGCGAAGACAATGTCTCGTCGCTGGTGCATTGCGCCACCCGGCTGCGGTTCGTGATCAAGGACGACTCGAAAATCGACAAGGCCGGCGTGAAGGCGGCCCCGGGCGTCATCGCCACGGCCGAGGCCGGCGGCCAGTACCAGGTCGTCATCGGCAACGAGGTCCCAGAGGTCTTCGCCGAGATCGCGAAGATCTCCAAGCTCGCCGGTCTGTCCGCGAACGAGACGTCCGCCCCGGACGGACCCAAGGGAAACCTTCTCAACCGCTTCATCGCGATGATCTCGGCGATCTTCACCCCGCTGGTATGGGCTCTGGCCGGAACGGGCCTGCTCAAGGCGTTCCTCGCCGCGGCGGTCACCTTCGGCTGGCTCGACAACACGACCACGACGTACGTGATCCTCAATGCGCTGTCGGATGCGTTCATCAATTTCCTGCCGCTCGCACTGGCGATCACGGCGGCAAAGTACTTCAAGGCCGAGCAGTTCACCTCACTCGCGATCGCGGGCGCCTTCGTCTATCCGTCGATCGTCGCCCTCAACGGGGTGCCCGACATAACCTTCTTCGGTATCCCCGTCACAATGGTCAGCTATGTGTCGAGTGTCATCCCGATCATCGTCATCGTCTGGCTGCAGAGCCACGCCGAGCGCTTTCTCTACGCCAAGCTTCCCGCCGCGATCCGCCGGTTCGTCACCCCGATGCTCCTGGTTGTTGTTCTCGTTCCGCTGACCTTCCTCGCCATCGGCCCGCTCTCCAACCTGATCAGCGGCGGCCTCGCCGGCGGCATCGGCTGGATTTTCACCGTTCTGCCGTGGCTCGGCGGCGCAATCATGGGCGGTCTGTGGCAGGTTTTTGTAATCTTCGGTTTGCATTGGGGCTTTGTTCCCCTGATGACGGCCGAGTTGCAGAGCACAGGTTTGACCTACCTCCTGGCGCCCCTATTCGCTGCAGTTCTGGCGCAGGCCGCGGCCGTCACCGGTGTCTGGGTTCGCACCAAAGATGCGAACCTGAGGTCCCTCGCGGCCCCCGCCGCGCTGTCTGGCTTCCTGGCCGGTGTCACCGAGCCAGCCATCTACGGCGTGAATCTGCCGCTCAAGCGCCCGTTCCTGTATGGAATCATCGGCGGTGTCATCGGCGGCGGGCTGATTTCGGCGGGCGGTGTGGCCGGCAACGCCTTCGTGCTCCCCTCGGCACTGGGCCTTCCCGCGCTATTCAGCGAGGGAAGCATCGTGATGCTGGTCCTCGGCCTTGCCGTCGCCATCCTGGTGCCGTTCCTCCTCACCGTCATCGTCGGCTTCAAGGATCCGGTCGCTGAGAGCGCCGCCCCGGTGGATGGCACCGACCTTGTCGTCCTCAGCCCGCTGGACGGCACCGCCGTTCCGATCACCGAGGTTCCCGACGCCGTCTTCGCCGGTGGCGCACTCGGCAAGGGTGTTGCGATCATCCCCCGCGTCGGCGCTCTGTACGCCCCGTTCGACGCTCTCGTGGTCGCCGCGTTCCCGACCGGTCACGCGATTGGCCTGCAGCACGCCGACGGCGCTGAAGCGCTGATCCACATCGGCATCAACACTGTCAAGCTCGGCGGCAAGCACTTCTCCCTCAAGGTCGAAAAGGGACAGCAGGTCAAAGCCGGCGACCTCCTGGTGGAGTTCGACATCGCCGCGATCACCGCGGCCGGCTACGACGTGACCACGCCGGTCATCATCACCAACCCGAAGAAGTACCCGACTATCGGCTCGCCCGCATCGGGACCGGTGGCCCACGGTGACGCCCTCTTCCTCGCCATCGCCGAAGCAGAACTAGCCACCGCCTAACAAGCACACCCAGCACGTCTCGGCGGAGGATCGGCCCGGCCGCTCCTCCGCCCCGTGCACTGCACCCCATCTGCACTGCGCAATAGAAGGAGCACACGAATGACTGATTCAACAACGTTTCCCGCTGATTTCCTCTGGGGCGGCGCCACTGCCGCGAACCAGATCGAAGGCGCATACACCGAGGGCGGCAAGGGCCTGTCGATCCAGGACGTCATGCCCCAGGGCATCACTACGCCGCGTACTGACGGCCCCACCGACGACAACCTCAAGCAGGTGGCCATCGACTTCTACCACCGCTACGCCGAAGACATCGCCCTGTTCGCCGAGATGGGCTTCAAGACCTTCCGCTTCTCCATCGCCTGGAGCCGGATCTTCCCGCTCGGCGACGAGGCCGAGCCCAACGAAGAGGGCCTCGCGTTCTACGAGCGGGTTCTCGACGAGTGCGAGAAGCACGGCATCGAGCCGCTGGTGACCATCTCGCACTACGAGACGCCGCTCCACCTCACCGACACCTACGACGGCTGGGTCAACCGCGAGCTGATCGGCTTTTACGAGCGCTACGCCCGCGTGCTCTTCGCCCGCTACGGTGCCCGGGTGAAGTACTGGCTCACGTTCAACGAGATCAACTCCGTGCTGCACGCCCCGCTTCTCTCTGGCGGTATCAACACACCCAAGGGCCAGCTCACCAAAACCGACCTGTACCAGGCCGTGCACAACGAGCTGGTTGCCAGCGCGCTGGCTACCAAGGCCGCCCGCGAGCTCGCCCCGAACGCCCAGGTCGGCTGCATGATCCTCGCAATGCCGGTGTACCCGCTGTCGCCGTCTCCCGATGACATGATGGCGTCACTCACCACCGAGCGCACCAACCTCGCGTTCGGCGACATCCACGTGCGCGGCGAATACCCGGGCTACTACCTGCGGAGCCTGCGCGACCAGGGCGTCGACCTTGTCATCACCGACGACGACCGCGCTGTCCTCAAAGAGAACACCGTCGACTTCGTCTCGTTCAGCTACTACGTGAGTGTGGCCGAGACGGCCGACGAATCGCAGCGGGTCGTGGGGGAGGGCAACATTTTCCCCGGCGTGCGCAACCCGACGCTGAAGGCATCCGAGTGGGGCTGGCAGATCGACCCCGTGGGCCTGCGCATCGTGCTCAACCAGTTCTGGGACCGCTGGCAGAAGCCGCTGTTCATCGTGGAGAACGGCCTGGGTGCCAAGGACGAACTCGTCGAGGTCGACGGCCGCAAGACCGTCATCGACGACTACCGCATCGCCTACCTGAACGACCACCTCGTGCAGGTCGGTGAGGCGCTCACCGATGGCGTGGAGGTGATGGGCTTCACACCCTGGGGCTGCATCGACCTCGTCAGCGCCAGCACGGCACAGATGAGCAAGCGCTACGGGTTCATCTACGTCGACCGCTACGACGACGGCAGCGGCACCCTGGATAGGTACAAGAAGAAGTCGTTCGACTGGTACGCCGAGGTCATCGAGTCGAACGGTGCCAGCCTCACCCGCTAGCGTCGATGTATAGGTATTAACCCTTGGGTGGTCTTCCGGACCCGGTTCGGCCCGGGAGACCGCCTCGTTTGGAGCTCCACATGATTTCCCCGCGCATCGCCTTTCTCGACGTGGACGGCACCCTCATCGACTCGGGCGAAGTGATCGCCCCGTCCACCATCGAGGCGGTGCGGACCGCCAGGGCCAACGGGCACCTGGTCTACCTGAGCACCGGGCGGGCGTCGGTGGAGATCTACGCGGCGATCCGCGACATCGGCTTCGACGGTGCCATCACCGCCGGTGGCGGTTTCGCCGAGATCGGCGACGAGCTCGTGATCTCCCGCACGATGCCCGAGGATGCGGTCGCCCGGATGGTCGGCTTCTATGAGGAGTCGGGGTACGACTTCTACCTGCAGTCCTACGATGAGCTCTTCCCGAGCCCCGGGGTTCGGGGGCGGTTCGCGGCGTACCTCGACGACGACAGCGAGCGGAAGGGTGAAACCCGTACTGACCTGGCCTCCGTGACCGACGCCGACGAGCACCCCGCGCTGAAGGCATTCGCCGACGTACGACCGCTTCGTTACACCGGCATCGCGAAGTCCGTGTTCCTCGCCGCCGACCTCACGGCCTTCGACAGGGTGTCGGAAGCGCTCAGCGGCGACTTCCACGTGATCACCGGCACCATCCCGCACATGGGTAGGGGCAGCGGCGAGGTCACCCTTGACGGGGTGAACAAGGGCACGACCCTCCTGCAGCTGCTCGACAGGGTCGGCATCGACGCGGCATCCGCCATCGGCATCGGCGACAGCACCAACGACATCGAGATGCTGCAGGTCTGCGGCGTCGGCATCGCCATGGGCAACGCCACCGACACGGTCAAGGCGCACGCCGACGAGGTCACCACCTCGGTCCTCGACGACGGCGTCTGGAACGCGTTCCGCCGCCACGGCCTGATCTGAGTGCTGCTCGCCCCGGGTTGCGCGGGTAGCCTGAGCGGATGAACGAGCCCTCGGCCGAGATGCGCGCGCGGCTGACCGCGTGGGGTGTGACGCCCGTGGGGACGGGGTTCTCGACACCGTCGAGCGAGCTCATGCCCGGTACCCGCGGGGGTGAAGCCGTGATGCTCAAGATTGCGCTGGTGGAGGAGGAAGCTCGGGGTGCCACCCTCCTCGAGTGGTGGGGCGGGCATGGAGCCGCGCGGGTGTTGGCGCGGACCGACCGGGCGACGCTGATGGTGCGAGCGACCGGTTCTCGCGATCTGACGGTCATGGCGGCGGCGGGTCAGGATGCGGCAGCGACAGCCGTCCTCGTGCAGACCGCGCTGACCTTGCACGAGCACACACCGCCCTCCTCCAGCGAGGTGCCTCTCGTCGCCCTCCGCGACTGGTTCCAGGTCCTGCTCACCACCCGGTCCGACGACCCGGTGCTGCAGCGGGCGGCCGAACGGGCCGAACGGCTGCTGGCCACGACCTCGCCGGCGGATGTTGCGGTGTTGCACGGCGACATCCACCACGGCAACGTGCTCGACTTCGGCGACCGCTGGGCGGTGATCGATCCGAAGGGCCTGATCGGGCATCGCGCCTTCGACTTCGCCAACATCCTCTGCAACCCGACAGAGACGGCCGCGCTCGACAATCTCGCGGCGCGGCTGAACACCATCAGCCGCCAGGCGAGCATCGACCCGGTGACGCTAGCGGAGTGGACCATCGCCTGGTGCGGTCTGTCCCTGGCCTGGGCGCTGGGCGACGCCATTCCCACCTGGCATGCCCGAACCGCCCGCGCCGTGGCGGAACTCCTGTTGGAAAGCCTGAACGACGGGTATAAGTCGAGTGGAACTTTCAGCATCGGAGCGTAGTGTCGGGGATACGCATTGCGCAGTTCTATGTGGTGACACTGGAGGTCTTCTGTCATGTCCCGAACCTGGTTGAAGTGGATGCCCGCCGTCGCGGTTCCCACCGTGATCGTCGCGGGGGTCCTCGCGGTTCCGTTGCAGGCCGGCGCGGCCGTTGACCTGCCGGACAAGACCCCGCAGGACGTGCTCGAACTGGCGGCCGGCAGCACCGTCGACACCTTCTCCGGCACCATCGAGCAGACCTCGGAACTCGGACTGCCCGAGATCCCCAGCACCGGGGACGCCGCCACCGCCGACTTCGCCGACGCCCTCGACCTGCTCACCGGCAGTCACACCGTGCGGGTCTACCAGAACGGCCCCGACCAGAGCCGGGTACAGGTGCAGGACACCATGTCCGAGCGCAACCTGATTCAGAACGGCGCCGACCTCTGGCTCTACGACTCCGCCGACAACACCGCCGCGCACACGACCCTGCCGGCCGACACGGGTGACCGGTCGGCGCCGGGTTACACGCCGAGCGAGATGGCCGACACGTTCCTCGCCGAGGTGGCGCCAAGCACCGAGGTGACCCTGGGTGAGAACACCGAGGTGGCCGGTCGCACCGCGTACGAGCTGGTGCTCACCCCGAACACCGACGACACCCTGGTGGGATCCGTCTCGATCGCTGTCGACTCCGAGACCGGGCTGCCGCTGCGCGTGCAGGTCGAGGCGCAGGAGGCAGCGGAGCCCGTGATCAGCGTGGCCTTCACCTCGCTCAGCTTCGACGCCCCGCCCGCCGACCTGTTCGTCTTCACCGCGCCGGCCGGAGCCACGGTCACCGAGGAGACCCTGCCCGCCAAGGACGCGGCCGGCCACCCCGAGGGTGAGACCAGCGGCGTGACCGTCACGGGCTCCGGCTGGGACGCCGTCGTGTCTGTGCCGGCCGGCGCGGATGCCGCGGCCATGGCCGAACTCACCGCCTCACCCCTGTACAGCCAGCTCACCGACGCCGTTGACGGCGGCCGGGCCCTGAGCACCACCCTCATGAGCGTGCTGATCACGGACGACGGCCGGGTGTTCGCCGGTTCCGTCCCTGTGGAGCGGCTGCAGGCCGCCGCAGCCCAGGAGTGACCATCGCCGCCCGGGCCGGCGACCTGGCCATCGAGACCCGGGCTCTTACCAAGCGGTTCGGCCGCCAGATCGCCGTGGACGCCATCGACCTTGCCGTGCCGATGGGCTCGGTGTTCGGCTTCCTCGGCCCGAACGGGTCGGGCAAGACCACCAGTATCCGGGTGATGCTCGGTCTCGCCGCGGCCACCAGCGGCGAGGTCAGCCTGCTCGGTGAGTCGATGCCGGGCCGCCTGGCCAGGGTGCTGCCGCAGGTGGGCGCCCTGGTGGAGGGCCCCGCGTTCTACCCGTTCCTCTCCGGCGCCGCCAACCTGCGCCGGCTCGACTCCGCCGACCGCGCCGCGCCCGGCCGCAGCCGCCGGGCCCGGGTGGACCGCGCGCTGGACCGGGTGGGCTTGTCGAACGCGGCGGGCAAGAAGGTGTCGGCGTACTCGCTGGGTATGAAGCAGCGCCTGGGCATCGCCAACGCCCTGCTGATGCCGCGCCGACTGCTCGTGCTGGACGAACCGACCAACGGACTCGACCCGCAGGGCACCCGCGAGGTGCGCGCCCTGGTGCGATCCCTGGCCGGCGAGGGGACCACGGTCTTCGTGTCCAGCCATCTGCTCGCCGAGGTGGAGCACATGTGCACGCACGCGGCCATCATGAGCGCCGGACGCCTAGTGTCCCAGGGCACCCTCGACGAGCTGCGCGCCGGTGCAGCCAGGGTGCGGGTGCGAACCCCGGATGCCGCGGCGGCGATCCGGGTGCTGGCCGCCGCCGGACTGGTGGCCGAGCTGGAGTCCCCGCCGGACGAGCGCGGCGCCGAGAGTTTCTCCTCCGCCGGCGGTTCCTCGAACCGGCCCGCCGACCACTGGGTGAGCGCCCCCCTCGAGGTGCCCGCAGGCGGACACCTCGCAGAGGAAGACCTCGTCGCGGCGCTCGTCGCCGGCGGGGTGCGGGTGCGTGGCTTCCACCTGCAGGACACCAGCCTCGAGGACCGCTTCGTGGCTCTCACCGGAGAGGGGTTCGACGTTGTCCGATAAGACGGTGTCCCATAAGACGGTGTCCGATAGGTCGGTGTCCGACAGAACGTCGCCAGAGAGTGGGCCAGCGGCATCCTCGGCGACGGCTCGACCCGGCGGCGCCTGGGCGCTGCTGGTCTCCGAACTGACGGTGCTCTTCCGCCGCCGCCGCACCTGGGCGCTGCTGCTCGCGTTGGCCGCGGTGCCGGTGCTCATAGCCGTCGCCGTGCGGCTCTCCTCGCAGGAGCCGACCCCCGGCCGCGGTCCGCCGTTCCTCGACCAGGTCACCCAGAACGGCCTGTTCGTCGCCGTGACCGGACTCATCGTGTCGATCCCGCTGTTCCTGCCGCTCACCGTGGGCGTCGTCGCGGGCGACACCATCGCTGGCGAGGCCGGCCTGGGCACCCTGCGCTACCTGCTCGCGGCCCCGGCCGGACGGGTCTGGTTGCTCGTGGTGAAGTACATCGGCGCCGCGGTGTTCTGCCTCGCGGCAACGCTCACCGTCGTCACCGCCGGGGTGCTCGCCGGGCTGGCACTGTTCCCGGTCGGCCCGCTGACCCTGCTCTCCGGAGACACCATCAGCCTGGCCGAGTCATTCCTGCGGGCCGTGCTCATCGCCGGCTACGTCACGGTCTCACTGCTCGGCCTCTCGGCCATCGGGCTGTTCCTCTCCACCCTCACCGTGGTGCCCGTCGGGGCGATGGCCGCCACCATCGTGCTCTCGGTCGTGGCGCAAGTGCTCGACTCTCTGCCGCAACTGGACTGGCTGCATCCGTGGCTGTTCAGCCACTACTGGCTCGACTTCGCCGACCTGCTGCGGCAACCGATCGATTTCACCTCGTTCGGCGCCAACGCGTTGCTGCAGGGCGGCTATCTGCTGGTCTTCGGGGCGCTCGCCTACGGCCGATTCGCCACCAAGGACATCCTGAGCTGAGGGCGCGGGGCAACCCGAGACGGGCCCGCGCTGCGCCGCTTTCTATGCAATTGACATGAGTGTGCCAGAACGGGCCGCTATCGCAGGTCACTTGCAGAACGGGAGCCTACGGTAATATTCTGCCCTCATTCGGGGGGTGAATCCGGAGGCACCTGTTTTGGCAATCGAAAGTACCCCACCCGTCGTTAGACCGAGCAGCCCGCCGCGGGTTCGCTTGGCGGATGTTGCCGTTCGGGCCGACACCTCGTGCGCCCCGGCCGACGCGGGCACAATCGTGACGGGCATCGCCCTCTCCACCCAGTCGGTGCAGCCGGGCGACCTTTTTGTGGCCCTGCCCGGCAAGAACGGCCACGGCGCCGCGTACACCGACGGCGCGGTGCAGGCCGGCGCGGTCGCCGTGCTCACCGATGCAGACGGCGAGGCCGAGGCGCGTGCCGCCGGCGTGCCCGTTCTCGTGAGCGACAACCTGCGCGGTCGCCTGGGCGACCTCAGCGCCTTCATCTACGGCACCGCCGACAGCGCCCCCACGATCTTCGGCATCACCGGAACCAACGGCAAGACCACCACCGCCTACGTGCTCGAGGCCGTGCTGCGCCAGATGGGCCTGGTCACCGGCCTGTCCACCACGGCCGAACGCCACATCGCGGGCGAGGTCTTCGTCTCCAGGCTCACCACCCCAGAGGCCACCGACGTGCACGCTCTCCTCGCCCGCATGAAGGAAAAGCAGGTGGAGGCCGTGGTGCTCGAAGTCAGCGCCCAGGGCCTGACCCACGGCAGGGTCGACGGCATCGTCTTCGACGTCGCCGGCTTCACCAACCTCTCGATCGACCACCTCGACGACTACGGCACCATGGAGAACTACTTCGACGCCAAGGAGCTTCTGTTCCGGCCGGACCGCGCCCGCAGAGGCGTCGTGAGCATGGAGACCCCCTGGGGCCTCAAGCTGCTGTCCGAGCCGAAGATCCCGGTGACCTCGATCTCGGCGGATGCCAAGACCGACCCGGATTGGCGCCTGGAGATCCTCGAGGCCCTGCCGGAGGCCACCCGGTTCCGGGTGCAGAACCGGGCCGGCGAGTTCGTCGAAACGACGGTCGCGCTGCTGGGCGACCACCTCGTCGCGGACGCCGGGCTGGCCGTGGCGATGATCGTCGAGGCCGGCTACGACGCCGCCCGGGTACAGGCGGCGCTGCAGGACGGCATCGAGGTGTACATCCCCGGCCGCACCGAGAGCGTGTCCGGTCCGACCGGCCCGCGCGTCTACGTGGACTTCGGCCACAGCTCCGACGCGTTCGAGAAGACCCTGCGTGCGGTCAAGGCCGTCACCACGGGCCGGGTCATCATGCTCTTCGGCGCCGACGGCGACCGGGACCCGGTCAAGCGCCCCGAAATGGCGCGCGTCGCGGCGGCCGGCTCCGACATCGTGGTCATCACCGACCATCACCCCCGCTTCGAAGACCCGGCCAGCATCCGACGGATGCTCGTGGACGCCGCCAGGGAAGCCTTCCCCACCAAGCAGATCGTGGAGGTCTCACCGCCGGAGGCCGCGATCGACTACGCGGTCGACCTGGCCAGGGACGGCGATGCCATCCTCTGGGCCGGACCCGGCCACCAGGACTACCGCGATATTCGAGGCGTGCGCACACCGTACTCGGCGCGCGCGTTGGCCCGGGAGGCCCTCGCCCGGCACGGCTGGCCGGTCTCCTAACTCGCGAACTGTGACTTAATCACCAAGACTCCCGGTTTCAGGTGCTCAAGTCACGGCTTACGCGGGGGTGGGCGCGCACACCCTCGGTCCAGGTGGCGACGCAGAGCGGTACCCCCGGCCGGTAGGCCAGATGTGCCACCGACGGGGCATCCAGCACCTGCAGATCGGCGCGGCCGCCGATGCGGAGCGAGCCCACGGCATCCGGCCCGTGCTCACGGCCGACCGCCCGCGCCGCGCCGCGGGTGGCCGCCCACACCGCCTCGCGCACGGTCAGGCCCATCTGCAGCACCGCCGTGGCCACGCAGAACGGCATCGACGTGGTGTACGAGGTGCCCGGGTTGCAGTTGCTGGCCAGTGCGATGTGCGCGCCCGCATCGAGCAGCCGTCGGGCGGGCGGGAACGGCTGCCGGGTGGACAGGTCGCAGGCCGGAAGCAGGGTGGCCACGGTGTCGGAGCCGGCCAGGGCGTCGATGTCGGCGTCGTCGAGGTGGTTGCAGTGGTCCACGCTGGCGCAGCCGAGCTCCACGGCGACCCGCACGCCACCGCCGGCGCCGAGCTGGTTGCCGTGCAGGCGGAGGCCCAACCCGGCGGCCCGGCCGGCGAGCAGCACCTCGCGGCACTCGTCGACGTCGAACGCCCCGGTCTCGCAGAACGCGTCGATGAAGTCGACGTGCGGGGCCACCGCCTGAAGCATCGGACCGGTCACCAGGTCGAGGTAGTCGCGCCGGTCGATGCCCGGCGGCACCAGGTGGGCGCCGAGGAAGGTGACGACGTCGGCGACCTCGGCCGCCGCCCTGGCCCCGCGGAGTTCGCTGGCCAGGTCGAGGCCGTAGCCGGTCTTGGTCTCCAGGAAGGTGGTGCCCGAGGCAGCGGCCTCCCGGCGGAGGCGGCGGGCATTGGCGACCAGATCGGCCTCGCTCGCCGCCCGGGTGGCGGCCACCGTGGTGGCAATGCCGCCGGCTGCATATCTCTGCCCGGCCATGCGGGCCTCGAACTCGGCAGCCCGGTCACCGGCGAAAACCAGGTGGGTGTGGGTGTCGACCCAACCGGGGAGCACCGCCCGGCCGTGCACATTCACCTCACTGTCGGCGGCGGGCGCGTCGGCGGCCGGCCCGATCCAGGCGATGCGGCCGTTCTCGATCACGAGCGCGGCATCCGCCAGCCTGTTGTCGTCATGACTGTCTTGGCTGGACTCGGCGGCTTGGGTGGTGAGCTCTGCGATCCCGGTGATCAGTTCGGCGGTCATCGTCGGGCCTTCCGGTCGGGTGTAGAACGGTGGGAGTCGGGTCGGGCTGAGCGAGGCGGGGTTTCTCGGCGGACCGCGGCCCGGGCATCCGGCCCGATGCAACTGTTCCTGTTCCGGACAATTGTGGCCGGTGCGCCGGTAACAATTGTCCGCATGGGGCACAGAAGAGCCGGGCGCGGGTGGTCATGCGGGGCTCGGGGCGGCGGGGAAGCTGCCTGTGTCGGGGGAGCTGAGGGCGTCGAAGGGATCGAGGGCGTCGAGCACCTCGCCGAGGAGCGCCGCGGGCGACCCGTCGAGGGCGAGGGCGGCCGCGGCGGTGCCCACCAAGCGGCCACTGTCGGCGACGATGCGGCCGGCCACGATCACCCGCCGCACGTCGCTCGCCGTGGCGGCGAGCACGAGCTGGTCGAGCCGGGCACCGACGGTGCGGATGCTGCGCGCATCGACCTCGACCAGGTCGGCCGGGTCACCCGGGACCAGGCGCGCCCGACCGAGGCCGAGGGCGGCGTAACCGTCGGTGCCGGCGGCCTGCAGCAGCTCCGCCGGGGTGAACCGGCCGCGACAACCGGAGGCCAGGCGTTCGCCCATCTCCAGGCCGCGCAGCTCCAGGAACGGGTCGATCACGGCGTTCTGGTCGGAGCCCAGGGCGACCGGTGAGCCCGCGTCGGCCAGGGCCCGGGCCGAACCGATGCCGTCGCCGAGGTCGGCCTCGGTGCTCGGGCACATCGATACGGTGACACCGTTGGTGCCGAGTAGGCGCACGTCGTCGTCGCTGAGGTGGGTGGCGTGCACCACGCTCAACCGTGGTGTGAGCGCGCCGAGGCCGTCGAGCAGTCCGGTCGGCGTGACCCCGTAGGCGGCCAGGCAGTCAGCGTTCTCTTGCACCTGTTCGGAGAGGTGGATGTGCAGCGGAACGTCGGCCGGCAACCCGGCGAGGATCTCGCGCATGGCCTCCGTCGGGACCGCCCGCACGGAGTGCAGCGCGGCACCGAGGCTGACCAGGGCCGGTTCGGCCGGCCGGGCGGCGGCATCCGCGTCGAGAGTCTCGCGCAGACGCGCCCAGCGGGCCAGCCAGCCGGCGGCCGAACCGTCGCCGAAGGCGCGTTGCTCGGGCCGCAACGGGGTATGGATACCGCCGGCCAGGTAGCTGGTGTCCAGCAGCACCAAGCGGATGCCCACCTCGCGGGCCGCGGTCGCCAGCGCGAGCTCCATGGCGTGGGCCTGCGGGTACGGCGCGCCGCCCGACTGGTGGTGCAGGTAGTGGAATTCGCCGACGGCGGTGTAGCCGCTGACCAGCATCTCGGCGAAAACGGCCCGCGCCAGTCGCAGATAGCGCTCGGGGGTGAGTGCCTGCGCCATGGCGTACATGGACTCACGCCAGTGCCAGAAATCGCCGCCCTGGTCGTGGGTGCGGCCGCGGAGTGCCCGGTGGAAGGCGTGCGAGTGCGCGTTGGCCAGGCCGGGCAGAACAGTGCCGAGGCGGATGTCGCCGGGCTCGACCGGAACACCATCGGCGCGGTCGGTCAGGCGCCCGTCGATGCCGGCGGACAGGCGCACGCCGGCGACCGCGACGCCGTCGACCAGCAGCGCCTCGCACCAGTAGGTGGCGACTCTCGGCAGCGGGCTGCTCGCCGGGGGCGGGGTCACAGCAGCTCCCGCAGCAGGGTGTCTAGGGCTTCGACGCCGGCGAGGCAATCCGCCAGGGTGGCGAATTCCTCGGGGGAGTGCGAGATGCCGGTGGGGTTGCGCACGAACAGCATCGCGGTGGGCAGCCGGGCGGCGAGCACTCCGGCGTCGTGGCCGGCTCCCGTGGCCAGCGCGGGCACGCCGCCGAGCGCGAGGGCCAGGCGGGCGGCCAGCTCCGGGTCGAAGGTGACGGTGCCGGTCCAGGACTCCTCGACCACGGTCGCGGCGCAGCCGGAGTGCGGGGCCTGCAGCCGGGCGGTGATGTCGGCGACCACGGCGCGGGCCTGGTCGTCGGTGTCCGCGCGGGCGTCCAGCCAGGCGGTGACGACGGAGGGGATCACGTTGGTGCCGCCGGGTATCGCCTCGATGCGGCCGACGGTGGCTCGGGCCCCCGGGTTGGCCAGGGCGGCCTGCTGCACCGCGACGATGGCGTGTGCCGCGGCCACCATGGGGTCGCGGCGGCCGGTCATCGGGGTGGCGCCGGCATGGTTGCCCTGGCCGGTGAAACTCAGCCGCCAGCGCCCGTGGGCGAGGATGGAGGAGGCCACCGCGACGGGTTCACCGAGGTCGATCAGGCGCCGGCCCTGCTCCACATGCAGTTCCAGGAATATACCGATGCGGTCGAGGGCGGCCTGGTCTCGGCCCAGGTGTGCAGGGTTGAGCCCGGCCGTTTTCGCCGCCTCGGCGAGGGTGATTCCCGCCCGATCGGTCAGGGCACGGGCCGTATCGGCGTCGATCGCGCCGGAGAGCAGCCGGGAACCGAGGCAGGCCACCCCGAATCTCGAGCCCTCCTCCTCGGCGAACACCAGCACGGCGCAGGGCCGGCTCGGCACGAAACCGGCGGCCTGCAGTCGGGCGACGGCGTCGAGGGCGGAGACCACGCCGAGCGGGCCGTCGTAGGCGCCGCCGCCGGGCACCGAGTCGAGGTGGCTGCCGACCACCACGGCATCCGCGCCAGGTTCGCCCCACCACGCCCAGGTGTTGCCGTTGCGGTCTGTCTCCACAGCCAGCCCGAGCCGCTCGGCACGTTCGGTGAACCAGGCCCGCAGCTCGTGTTCGGCCGGCTCCCAGAGGTGCCGGGAGTAGCCGGCGGCACGCCGGTCCCTGCCGGTGTCGGCGATCTCGTCGAGGCCGGCCAGCAGGCCGTGCGCGATGAGGTCAGGCATGCGGCGCATCCGCGACCGAGCCGGCGGGTGCATCCGTCTCCCACATCGGCACCCGCAGGCCGCGTTCGCGGGCCACCTCTTCGGCGCGTTCGTAGCCGGCGTCGACGTGGCGCATGACGCCGGTGCCCGGGTCGTTGGTGAGTACCCGTTCGATCTTCTCGGCGGCCAGCGGGGTGCCGTCGGCCACGATCACCTGGCCGGCGTGGATGCTGCGGCCGATGCCGACCCCGCCGCCGTGGTGGATCGAGACCCAGGTGGCGCCGGACGCGGTGTTCAGCAGGGCGTTCAGCAGCGGCCAATCGGCGATGGCGTCTGACCCGTCTTTCATGGCCTCGGTCTCCCGGTAGGGCGAGGCGACCGAGCCGGAATCGAGGTGATCACGGCCGATCACGATCGGGGCGGAGAGTTCGCCGGAGGCGACCATCTGATTGAACTTGAGGCCGGCCAGGTGGCGTTCCTGGTAGCCGAGCCAACAGATGCGGGCGGGCAGGCCCTCGAAGCGCACCTTCTCGCCGGCGGCGGTGATCCAGCGGCGCAGGTGCTCGTCGTGCGGAAACAGGTCCACGATCGCCTTGTCGGTGGCCGCGATGTCGGCCGGGTCGCCGGAGAGCGCGGCCCAGCGGAACGGGCCCTTGCCCTCGGCGAAGAGCGGCCGGATGTAGGCGGGCACGAAGCCGGGGAACTCGAACGCCCGCTCGCAGCCACCGAGCAGCGCCTCGGCGCGGATGGAGTTGCCATAGTCGAAGACCTCGGCTCCGGCATCCTGAAAATCGACCATCGCCTGCACCTGCTTGGCCATCGCGGCGCGGGCCCGGTCGGTGAACTCTTCGGGTTTGTCGGCGGCGTAGGCGTGCCAGTCGGCGACGCTGACGCCCTCGGGCAGATACGCGAGCGGGTCGTGTGCGCTGGTCTGGTCGGTGACGATATCGATGGCTACCTCGCGGGCGCGGAGCTCGGCGAACACCGTGGCGGCGTTGCCGACCAGGCCCACCGACAGTGGCCGGCGATCGGCCTTCGCCGCCAGCACCCGGGCGATGGCGTCGTCGATGTCGTCGGTCATCTCGTCGAGGTAGCCGCGCTCGACCCGGCGCTCGAGCCGGGACGGGTCGACGTCGACGATGAGCACGACGCCCTCGTTGAGGGTGACCGCCATCGGCTGGGCGCCGCCCATGCCGCCGGCGCCGCCGGTGAGGGTGAGGGTGCCGGCCAGGGTGCCGTTGAACCTCGTGGCGGCCACGGCGGCGAAGGTCTCGTAAGTGCCCTGCAGGATGCCCTGGGTGCCGATGTAGATCCAGGATCCGGCGGTCATCTGGCCGTACATGGTGAGGCCCAGGGCCTCGAGCCTGCGGAACTCCGGCCAGGTGGCCCAATCGCCGACGAGGTTGGAGTTGGCGATCAGCACCCGGGGCGCCCACTCGTGGGTACGGAACACGCCCACCGGCTTGCCCGACTGCACGAGCAGGGTCTCATCCTTCTCCAGCGTGGTGAGGGTGCGCACGATGGCGTCATACGCCGCCCAGTTGCGGGCAGCCTTGCCGGTGCCGCCGTAGACCACCAGCTTCTCCGGGTGCTCGGCGACCTCGGGGTCGAGGTTGTTCATCAGCATCCGCAGCGGGCCCTCGGTCTGCCAGCTCTTGGCGGTGAGGGTGTTGCCGCGGGCGGCGCGCACGACGCGCGGGGCGTGCGGGTCGGTGGGCGGCGCATCCGCGGCTGCTGGCGCCGTGCTGTCGGTCAGGTCGGTCATGAGCGGGTCTGCTTTCTCGAGAGCTGAGCGTGCGGATGCGGTTAGTACAGCGAGCCGGTCATGGTCTGGGCGGCGTCGAGTAGGGCGCCGCTGCGTGCGGATGCGGCGACCGACTCGATTTCGGGGGAGAGGAACCGGTCGGGGCCGGGGCCGGCAACGCCCCGGCGCACCTCGGCCAGCACGGCACCGGTCGCGGGCCCGGGCTTCAGCGGCGCGCGCAGGTCGAGGGCGCGGCTCGCGGTCATGATCTCGATGCCGAGCACCCGGGCGAGGCCGTCGATGCCGGTGCGGAGCTTGCGGGCGGCGTGCCAGCCCATGGATACGTGGTCCTCCTGCATGGCCGAGGAGGGGATCGAGTCGACCGAGGCCGGCACGGCGAGGCGCTTGAGCTCGGAGACGATGCCGGCGGCGGTGTACTGGGCGATCATCAGGCCGGAGTCGACCCCCACGTCGTGGGCGAGGAAGGCCGGGAGACCGTTGTTGCGGGCCGGATCGAGCATCCGGTCGGTGCGGCGCTCGGACATGCTCGCCACGTCCGCGACGGCGATGGCGAGGAAGTCGAGCACGTAGGCGACCGGGGCGCCGTGGAAGTTGCCGTTGGACTCGACACGGCCGTCGAGAGTGACGACGGGGTTGTCGATCGCTGAGGCCAGTTCGCGGTCGGCGATGCGGCCCGCGTGCTCAACGGTGTCCCGGGCGGCGCCGTGCACCTGCGGGGCGCAGCGCAGCGAGTACGCGTCCTGCACCCGGGTGCACTCCGGAGTCTGGTGGCTGGCCACGATCGGCGAGCCGGCGAGCAGGTGGCGGAGGTTCTCGGCGGAGGCCTGCTGGCCCAGCTGTGGGCGGAGGCCGGCGAGGTCGGCGGCGAAGACGGCGTCGGAGCCGAGCAGGGCCTCGATGCTCATCGCGGCGGCCACGTCGGCGGTGGAGAACAGGGTCTGCAGGTCGTGCAGAGCCAGGCTGAGCTGGCCGAGCATGCCATCCGTGCCGTTGATCAGGGCCAGGCCCTCCTTCTCGGCCAGGAGCACCGGCTCGAGGCCGGCGGCGGCCAGGGCGTCGGCGGCGGTCAGCTCAGTACCGGCGCGGTCGCGCACGGTGCCCTCGCCCATCAGCGCCAGGGCGCAGTGCGCCAGCGGGGCCAGGTCGCCCGAGCAGCCGAGCGAGCCGTATTCGCGCACGATCGGGGTGATGCCGGCGTTGAGCAGGCCTGCATACGCCTCCGCGGTCGACAGACGGATGCCGGTGCGCCCGGTGAGCAGGGTGGACAGGCGCAACAACATCAGGGCGCGCACGGTCTCCCGTTCCACCTCGGGGCCGGAGCCGGCCGCGTGTGAGCGCACCAGGCTCTGCTGCAGCCGGGTGCGATCGGCGGCGTCGATGAAGGTGGTGGCCAGGGCGCCGAAGCCCGTGGAGATGCCGTAGTGCGGCGCCGTGTCGGTGGCGAGCACCTCGATAGTGGCCCGGCTGGCGGCCACGGCGGCGCGGGCGTCATCGCCGAGCAGCACCGGGGCGTCGTGGCGGGCGACGGCCACGACATCCGCCACGGAGACCGGGCCGGTGCCCACTGTGACGGGGGCCGGGGTGATGTTGGTGGCGGGCAGGACGGTGTCGACGGTGTGCATGTTGTCCATCTGACTCCTGCCCGGTCCTCGGCGCACGGGGTTCAGCCGACTTGGTGTCTCGGATACGAGACACTTGCCGGATCACCACAGCGGGCTAGGGTGGCGCGTGAACGGGTCCTCGGGTGGGCCGGTCGTCGACCCACAGGAGGTACCGGATGCTGTCGACCGACCTGATCACGGATGCGTTCGGCCGTGTGCAGGGGGCTGTGCACGCCGCCCTCGTCGGAGCCGGCCCCGAGCTGCTGGGGTACCGGGCCGACCGCGAGGCGAACACCATCGCGTGGCTGGTCTGGCACCTCACCCGGGTGCAAGACAACCACGTGGCCGATCTCATGGGCGAGCCCCAACTGTGGACGTCGGCGGGCTGGCAGAAACGGTTCGACCTCCCCTTCGCGCCGACGGCGACCGGCTACGGCCAGGGTTCGACCGAGGTGGCCGCGGTGCGGGCCGGTGCTGACCTGCTGCAGGGTTACTTCGACGCGGTGCACGAACGCACCCTCGGCTACCTGGCCACCCTGCACGAGGACGATTTCAGTCGTATCGTCGACACCCGCTGGACCCCGCCGGTGACCCTGGCGGTGCGGCTGGTCAGCGTGATCGCCGACGATCTGCAGCACGCCGGCCAGGCCGCGTACGTGCGCGGGTTGGCGCAGCGGGCGGGCCTGCTCTGAGCCGGGCCTGCCGTGCCTGCCTGCCTTGCCTGCCGCGAGAGCGGCCGCGTGGCTGCGTGTGGCCGCGGAGGTGACCGTTCGACCGCTCTCGCGAGAGGGATCGCCCGGCTAGGCTCGGTGTCAGCACCTCGACACTGGAGAGCCCGTGGCCCACTCGTATCCGCTGTATGTGAACGTGCTGGCGCAGTGCTTCTGCTGCCAGTCGCTGCAGCCGTTCCACTTCACCTCGGCGACCGACCAGGTCGTGTGCGGCCATTGCCTGCGCCACCTCGGGCCCGAAAAGGCCGAGCAGCGCGACGCCGACCACATCAAACTGTGGCTGGGGCAGTTCGCCGCGCAGCAAGAGACCCTTCAGGAGCTTGACGCGACGACCACCGCGACGATCGCCGAGCGGGACGCCGAGATTGCGGCGTTGGCCGCCCAGGTCGCCGACCTCACCGGCATCGTGGCCGGCCGCTTCGACCGCGGGCCCGACGCGGGCCTGCGCGGCCTGCTCGAGACCGAGGTGCTCAAGCGCGCCGAGCGCAAGGCCGAGCTCGGCCAGCGCCGAACGGATGCGGCCATGGCCGTGCTCTGGGAGATCGACAGCCTGCATCGGGTGACGCCCGCCGACCCACGGCACTGCGGATGCGGCAGGTCGGCCGCCGCCTGCCCCGAGACCCGGGCGCTGGGATCGATTCGCCAGGCGCTGGGCGACTGGGAGAGCAAGAACCGCAAGCTGCACGCCGCCGGCCAGCGGCACGCGCTGCCCGCGGGGCATCCCGACCTGACCTGACGCGCTGCGCATCCACCCTGACCGCACCCGCACCAGCAGACAACTGTTCCCGGTGCGGACATTTGCGGCCGGTGTGCCGGGCGCAGATGTCCGAATCGGGCACTGATGTGGCGCTGGACTAGCGGGCGACCGAGGACTGGCCGGGGTCGGGGGCGCCCAGGGCCGACGAACCGGGGCTCGGCGTGAGGCCCAGGCGGCGCACGATCTCGGCGGCCTCCTCGGCGGGCTTCCGGCCGGCATCGATGGTGATCGCGTTCTCGTCGGGCTCCGGCGGCTCGAGCGCGTCCACCTGCGAGTCGAGCAGCGAGGTGGGCATGTAGTGGTCGTGCCGGGTGGCCAGGCGGCGCCCGATCAGGTCTTTCGACCCGCTCAGGTGCACAAAGATCACGTTGTGCTCGCGCAGCACGTCGCGGTAGCGGCGCTTGAGCGCCGAACAGGTGATGATGCCGGGCACGCCCGCCATGGAGTGCTCGATGATCCACGAGGAGATCGTGTCGAGCCACGGCGCGCGGTCTTCATCGTTGAGAGGCTCGCCAGAGGACATCTTGTCGATGTTCTCCTGCGGGTGCAGGTCGTCGCCCTCTTCGAGGTCCCAGCCGAGCTGGCCGGCGAGGATTCCCGCCACGGTGGACTTGCCGGATCCGGAGATTCCCATGATCACGAGCACGGGTTGCTGATTCTCGAACATGGCTAGATCACGACGTTCAGGAGGAGGACGCCGGCCAGGCCGGTGACGGAGATAAGGCACTCCATGACCGTCCAGGTCTTCAGGGTCTGCGGAACGCTGGTGCCGAGGTACTCCTTGACCAGCCAGAAGCCCGCGTCGTTGACGTGCGAGAGGAACAGCGAACCGGCGCCGATGGCGAGCACCATGAGCGACACATCGGTGGAACTCAGGCTCGCGGCGACCGGGGCGAGGATGCCGGCGGCCGTGACCGTGGCGACGGTGGCCGAGCCGGTGGCAACGCGCACCAGCGCGGCGACGACCCAGGCCAGCAGCAGCACCGAAACGCTCGACCCGTTCACCGCGTCGGCGATGACGGTTCCGATGCCGGTGTCGATGAGTACCTGCTTGAACCCACCGCCGGCGCCGACGATGAGCAGGATGCCGGCGATCGGGGGAAGCGAGTCAGCGAGCGACTTCGAGACCGCAGCGCGGTCCATGCCGCCGCCGCGACCGAACACGATCATGGCGTAGATCACGGCGATGCCGAGCGCGATCATCGGGGTGCCGAGGAAGTCCAGGGCGGCGTTGAGCGGGTCAGTGGAGTTGGGGTTGATGGCGTCGGCGATCGAGCGGGCGAGCATCAGCACTACCGGCAGCAGGATGCCCGAGACGGTGGCGATGAAGCTCGGGCGCTTAACGTTCTCCTCGAGGCCCTGGTCGGCGGCGGTGATGAACATCTCGGGAACGGGTACCTTGACCCAGCGGGCAGCGAACTTGCTGAATAGCGGGCCGGAGATGATCACCGTGGGAATGGCGATGAGCACGCCGATCGCCAGGGTGAGGCCGAGATTGGCGTTCAGGGTGGTGACGGCCACGAGCGGTCCGGGGTGCGGCGGCACCAGGCCGTGCATGACCGACAGGCCGGCCAGCGCCGGGATGGCGATGCGGATGAGCGACTGGCCACTGCGCCGGGCGACCAGGATGATCACGGGGATCAGCAGCACGAGGCCGACCTCGAAGAACATCGGCAGGCCGATGAGGCCACCGATCAGGGCCATGGTCCACGGCAGGGTGCGCACGCTCGAGCGGCTGACCAGCGCGTCGACGATGCGGTCCGCTCCGCCGGAGTCGGCCAGCAGCTTGCCGAACATGGCGCCGAAGCCCACGAGCACGCCCACGCCGGCCATGGTGGAGCCGAAGCCCGCACCGAAGCTGGTGACCGCGGCGTTGGGGGCCATGCCGGCGCCTACGCCCACGCCGACGGCGCCGATGGAGAGGGCCAGGAACGGGTGCACCTTGAGCCAGGTGATCAAGACGATGATCACGGCGACGCCAATGATCGCCGCGAGAATGAGTTGAAGGGTGCTGCCGGCGGGAACCACTGGTTCCACCGCCTGAATCGCGCGGGTCACATTCATCTCGAGAATCCGTTCCGAGGCCGCGTCCCTGCGACCCCTTCGTCATGTGGTGAACACGCACGTCTCCCTCATGTCGCCGGATGCGGCATAGTGAAGGAGGAAGTACGTAATCTGATTAATCTGATTAATCGGATTTATGAAGTGTTACACAACGACGGTGATCTGGTCAACAACACCGTACGGGCAGAGTGCGATGACGCAGGCTGGAACAGATCGGTGCGACGAGGTCGCGTCGGGGGAGTGAGGGTGTGACAGTGACTGCAATAGCCGAAGAAACGTGGCGGGACCGGGGATTGCACGCCCGGGTGGTGAACGCGCTCGGTCAGGAGATCGTCGACGGCACCTACCAGACGGGCGACATCCTCAATCTTGACACGCTGAGCGAACGCTTCGCCGTGTCGCGCTCCGTGCTGCGGGAGGCCCTGCGGGTCTTGCAGTCGGTGGGCATGGTGGAGCCCCGCCAGCGGGTGGGCACCCAGGTGCTCGCCCGTCGGTCGTGGGACCTGTTCAGCCCGCAGATCATCCAGTGGCGCGGCCAGGGCGACTACTTCGCCCAGATGCGCGAGATGCTCGAGGTACGCCTGGGCATCGAACCCGTGGCCGCACGGCTGAGCGCCCGACTGATGGCGCCCGAGGAACGGGAGGCCGTCGCCCGGGCCGCGGCCGTCATGGTGCAGGCCGACCAGGCGCAAGACGGCCGGCGTTTCCTCGAGGCCGACGTCGAGTTCCACACCCTGATCCTGCAGGGCTCGGGTAACGCGGTGATGGGTCACTTCGCGAGCACCGTGGCGGCCCTCTTGCGCACCCGGGAGCAGGAGAAGCGCTTCACGATCACCGAGTACACCCCGGCATCCGCCCATCGGCACAACGACCTGGCCGCGGCCATTGCGGCGGGCGACGAGGATGCCGCATACGCCTCCGCCTATGCCACCCTCGAGGCCACCCTCACCGAGTTCGTGCAGGAGTCGGCCGACGCCAACAGCACCGCCGGTTAGAAGCCGGCCCGCTCAGAGCCGGGCGAGCCGGTCGATGTCCTCGAGAAACTCGGCGGCGACCTGCGCCGAGACCGTGGTGCGGGTGCCGCGGATGCCGGCCAGATAGTCCTGGGTGCCCGGCCCGCCGGGCACGGACTCGTCGGCGCCCGCGGAGAGGGCATCCTCCAGGGCCTGCTGGGAAGCCCGCCGGGCGGCGTATTCGATGTCGGCTGGGGAGAAGCCGTCGCTGGCCGCGACGAGGGCCGCGAGGTCGACGGTGCCGGCCACCGCCGGGGGAATGTAGCGCTCCCAGATGGCCTGCCGGGCGGCGGCATCCGGCAACCCGATCGGCACCACGTAGTCGAATCGGCCGTGCCGCAGGAACGCCGAGTCGAGGGTGCGGATGAAGTTGGTGGCGCAGACGAGCAGCCGCCCGGGCCGCTCGCGAAACGCCGGGATGAGCTTGAGCAGCTCGTTGGTCACGCCCTGCAGCGGCGAGGGCGGTTCGCCACCACGCTGGGCGGCGATCTCCTCGACCTCGTCGATGAAGACCACAACGTGGTCGAGGTCGTCGATCTTGTGGAACGTCTCCCGCAGTGCCCCGGCCAGTCCGTGCGGGTCGCTGGCCAGCCGGGAGGGGAACACCTCCACGAACGGCCAGTCCAGCCTGGACGCGATGGCCTTGGCGAAGGTGGTCTTGCCGGTGCCGGGCGGGCCGAAGAGCACCACGGCCTTGGGCGGCACAACGCCGTATTGTTCGGCCATCTCCGGCCGGGCCAGGGGCATCACCAGGCGCCGCTCGAGCAGTTCCTTCTCGCGCACCATGCCACCCACGCTCGCCCACAGGTCCCTCGGCAGGATGCGCCCGCCGAGGTCGGCCAGGGCCCTGATCGACTGGCCCTGCACCGGGATGCGGCGCTCGAAGTAGCTGAGGTGGTTCTTGATTTCGAACCCGCGGTTGAGGAACGCGTCGACCCTGGTGGCGGTCTCCGGCATCAGCGCGGAGAGCTTGGTCAGGCCGTGCGGCGCCATCCGTCGTTCGAGGGCGGCGAGCAGGGCCGAACCGATGCCGTGGCTCTGCCACGGTTTGGTGGTGGCGAGGAACACGATCCAGCCCTGCGCGTGGGCGGCCCGGCCGACCGCGGCGCCGACCACCTCGTCGCCGTGCACGGCCACGACGGCATCGTCCTTCTGGCAGGAGGCGAGCACCTCAGACAGGGCGTAGACAGGGTCGGTGCTGGAGGCGGTGATCTCCTCCCACAGGCGCAGGATGCCGTCGAGATCGTCGGTATGAAAGTCGCGGATACGCCACTCGGTCATCGGGCTCCCTCGGTGTGTGAGGTCACTATGCCACCCTCCCTACCGCGACCCGTGACTCAATCCCCACAAGTTTGCGATTCTTGGGGCTTTCCTCACGGTTCGCGGATGGGCGGGCCCGGCTACTGCAGGCCGTCGACCGAGACCAGGCCGTCGTGGCGGCGGCCGTCGAAGATGATCGTGGGGATCTTCACGGTGGCGATCTTCTCCTCCACGAGGGTCTTGTTGGCGGCGATGATGTCGGTAACCGTGTCCGAAGCGGCCTCGGTCACGACCGCGTCGATCTGGTCGGCGGAGAGGCCGAACTCGCCGAGCCAGTCGACCAGGGTCGCGGTGGCCTCGTCGGAATCCATCGAGTTGATGGTTTCCTGCCACGGCAGGCCGGTTTCGGCCTTTTCGGTGAAGATGCGCTCGAGCACCTGCCAGTCGACGGGGGTCTCGGCGCCGTCCAGCGGGTGCAGCCGCAGGGCCTCGAGGTACTGGGTCACCAGCAGCGAATTGGGGAACTTGTAGCCCTCGGTGCCCGCGATCGGGTAGGCGATGTAGGTGAGGTTGTAGGCCGATTCGAAGCCTGCCTCCTCGATGTTCTGGAACAGTGCCTTGCAGAAGGTGCAGCCGGGGTCGATGACCTCGACGGCGACGGGGTTGGCGGTGTCCTCGGTGAGGTAACTGGCGTTGGCGGGCAGGTAGTCCTCGGCGGTCCAGGTCTGCAGGCGGGCCGGGATGGCCGCGAAGGTCTCGCCGAGGCTGCCGAATTCGTTGCCGAATGCGCCGAGCACGTCGAACTCACCCAGCGACTCCATGAAGCCCGGCGTCTCATCCGGGATCGAGCAGGCCTCGGCGCCCAGGGTGCAGGATGCCGAATCCTGCTTGTTGCAGGTGCCGTAGACGTAGAGGTTGACGGCGCTTTTGACCACGGTGTAACCCGACCAGATGGTGGTGACCAGAACGAGCACGGCAAGGATCTCGAGGCCGATGCTGGCTGGACGCACGAGCCCCGGCCGGCGCACGGCGATCGGCGCGAGCAGGTGGTCCTTGATGTCCTGCTTGAAGGTGGTGTCGCAGGGCCGGAAGGTGACCCGGCGCCAGGTGCAGTTCCAGGCCTTGCCGACGTAGCGGCGGTACTTGGCCGAGAAGGCGGCCATGACGACCAGGACGATGAATGCGGCGATGCAGAACACTTAGGAGAGGCCTTTCATCAGCCGGGTGAGGGCCTGCGTGGCCGAGTCGATGTCCGACTCGGTCGAGTGCAGGCCGAGGGAGAGGCGCAGCAGCGGGGGTAGCCCGAGCTGTTCCTTCAGGTAGTGGTGGGCGCAGAAGTAGCCGCTGCGCACGGAAATCCGCGAGTGCGAGAGGAACACCGCGAGCCGGTGCGAGTCCTGCGCGGGCGCGTAGAGGCTGATCACCGGGCTGGGCTCGGTGTTCAGCAGTGTGAGTCCGGGGATCTCGGCGAGGCCGTCGTGGAGCCGCCTGGACAGGCCGGTGATGTGCTCGGCGGGGGTGAGCCCGCCGGGGCGGACGTCGCCGAGCCACTCGATCGCCCGGCCGAGCGCGATGATCTCGCCCCAGGCCTGCAGGCCCGGTTCGAGCAGCGCCGCCGGGTCACCCTGAACGAGGTCGAAGTCGTTCTCGCGCACGTCGGAGACCATGCCGCCGCCCACGAAGCCGAGCTCGAGGGAGGTGAGCAGCTCGTGCCGCGCCACGACGACGCCGAGACTTGCGGCGTACATCTTGTGGCCGGAGAAGCAGACCGCATCCGCCTCGGTCTTCTGCAGCAGCGCCCGGCTGTGGCCCATGGCCTGGGCGGCGTCGACGATGACGATGCCGCCGCGGGCGTGGGTGTCCCGCACGAGGTCGGCGAGGTTGCTGAGCTGGCGGCCGTCGATGTTGGACGTGGCGTTGACGACGACGACGGCCTTCTCCAGCTGCGCGGGCTCGTAGAGCAGGGCGCCGTCGGCGGCGCGACCCAGCACCAGGCGGTCGACGCCCAGCCGGCGGGCGGCGGTGATGGTGGGCAGGAACACCGAGTTGTGTTCGACGTGGCTGGTCACGACCCTGGTGAAGCGGCCCAGCGGCAGCTGCTGCAGGAGCAGGTTGAGGCCGTAGGTGGTGTTGAGGGTGAACGACACGGCGTGGCTCCTATTCGAGAGCCCGAGCAGGCCGAGCACGGCCTTGCGGGTGTCGGCCACCGCGGCATCGACCTTCAGGCCCCAGGCGTATTTCACCCGTCCGCCGCAGGCGTTATAGGTCGTGTAGTAGTCGGTGAGGGCGTCGATCACGGGCTGCGGGCGGAGGCTCTGGCAGGCGGCGTCGAGGTAGACCTCACCGGCTTGCAGGTAGCCGAAATCGCCCGATTGACCCGTGTCGAGTCGCTCGGCGGCGGGCCTGCGGAACAGCGTGCTGCGCTTCATAAGGTCTCAACTCCAGGCTCAGCTTAGATTCGCGGCTGTTCCGGGAATGGGGACCAAAGTCCCGTTTGACCGGGTGTAGCACCGTTTACACAGCCAGCTCCAAGCGTTGGGCGAGGTAGGGCGCCGTGCGGCTGTGCGGATGCGCCGCGACAGTCGCCGGAGTGCCCTCCGCCACGATGCGGCCGCCCGCGCTGCCGCCGGCCGGGCCCAGGTCGATGACCCAGTCGGCCGCGGCCACGACGCCCATGTCGTGCTCCACCACGACAACGGTGTTACCCGCGTCGACGAGCCGGCCCAGCTGCGTCATCAGCAGCTCCACATCGGCCGGGTGCAACCCGGTGGTGGGCTCGTCGAGCAGATACAGGGTGTGGCCGCGACGGGCGCGCTGCAGCTCGGTGGCCAGCTTGATGCGCTGCGCCTCACCGCCGGAGAGCTCGGTGGCCGGCTGGCCGAGCCGCAGGTAGCCCAGGCCCACCTCGCGGAGGGTCGCCAGGCTGCGGGCGGCGCTGGGCACCTCGGCCAGGAAGTCGGCGGCCGCGTCGACGGTGAGTCCCAGCACGTCGGCGACGGACTTGCCGTTGTAGAGCACCGCAAGGGTCTCGGCGTTGTAGCGGGAGCCGCCGCAGGTCGGGCAGGGTGCGTAGCTGCCGGGCAGGAAGAGCAGCTCCACGGCCACGAAGCCCTCGCCCTGGCAGGTGTCGCAGCGGCCGCCGGCCACGTTGAAGGAGAACCGACCGGCGCCGAAGCCGGCGGCCTTCGCCGCATCCGTCGCCGCGAAGGTGGATCGCACGGCGTCGAACAGGCCCGTGTAGGTGGCCAGGTTGGAGCGCGGGGTGCGGCCGATGGGCTTCTGGTCCACGCGCACCAGACGGTCGATGGCCCCGGCACCGGTCACCGTGTCGACGACGGTGCTGGCACGGTCCGCACCGGTCTCGTCGTCATCGGCGTCCTGGGCGGCCTGCTGGTCGGCCGCGCCGTCTCCGGCAACGCTGGCGGCGGGCCCGGCGTCGACCGGGCCCTGGCGCAGTTCCCGGCCTACGGCATCCGCCAGCACCCGGCTGACCAGGGTGGACTTGCCCGACCCCGAGACACCGGTGACGGCGGTCAGCACGCCGAGCGGCACCTTCACGTCGAGGTCGACGAGGTTGTGCCGGGTGACGCCGGTCAGGCCCAGCCAGGCGGTCGGCTCACGGTGCGCCGGCGCCGCCGAGTCGCCCATGGAGGGGAACAGGTAGCGGCGGGTGACGGAGGTCTCGACCTCGGCCAGCCCCGGCACCGGGCCGCTGTAGAGCACCTCGCCGCCACCGTCGCCCGCGCGCGGGCCCACGTCGACGAGCCAGTCGGCGCGGCGCACGACGTCCATATTGTGTTCGACCACGAAGACCGAGTTGCCGGATGCCTTGAGCTGTTCGAGCACCACCAGCAGCGGTTCCGCGTCGGCCGGGTGCAGCCCCGCGGAGGGTTCGTCGAGCACGTAGATCACACCGAACAGGCCGCTGCGGAGCTGGGTGGCGATGCGCAGCCGCTGCATCTCGCCGGGGGAGAGGGTGGGGGTGGCCCGGTTCAGGCTGAGGTAGCCCAGGCCCAGGTCGATGAGCACCTCGAGGCGGCGCACCAGGTCGCCGGCCACGGTGACGGCCACCTCGGTGACCTCGCCGGACTGCGCGGAGCGGTGCGACCCGGTGGCCCCGGTGAGCTCGGCGGTGGGCCGCAGCACCTCGGCGAGGTCGCTGAGGGTGAGGGCGTTGAGTTCGTTGATCGGCCGGCCGGCAAAATGAACCGCGAGGGCCTCGGCGCGCAGGCCGCTGCCGCCGCAGAGCCGGCACGGGCCGGTCTCCACGAACGCGAGCACCCGCTGGCGCATCTGGGCGCTCTTCGAATCGGCCAGCGTGTGCATCACGTAGCTCTTCGCGCTCCAGAACCGGCCCTTGTACGGCTTGGCCACCCTGTCTCGCTGCGGGGTGACCTCCACGACGGGCTGCTCCTCGGTATAGAGGAGCCAATCGCGCGACTCGCGGCTGAGCTGTGACCACGGCACGTCGATGTCGTGGCCCAGCACCCCGGTGATGTCGCGCAGGTTCTTGCCCTGCCACGCGCCGGGCCAGGCTGCGATGGCGCCGTCGCGGATGCTCAGGCTCGCGTCGGGCACCAAGAGGGGTTCGGTGACGGTGTGCGAGATGCCCAGGCCGTGGCACTCCGGGCAGGCGCCGGTGGCCGTGTTGGGCGAGAAGGCGTCGGAGTCCAAGCGCAGGTCCGACCCGGCGGGGTAGGTGCCGGCGCGGGAGTAGAGCATCCGCATCGAGTTGGACAGGGTGGTGACGGTGCCCACGCTGGAGCGGGAGCTGGGCGAGCCGCGGCGCTGCTGGAGGGCCACGGCCGGCGGCAGCCCGGTGATGAGGTCAACGTGCGGGGTGTGACCCTGCTGGATCAGGCGGCGTGCGTACGGCGCGACGGACTCGAGGAACCGGCGCTGGGCCTCGGCAAAGATGGTGCCGAAGGCCAGGGACGACTTGCCCGAGCCGGAGACTCCGGTGAAGGCGACGATGGCGTCGCGGGGGATGTCGACGTTGACGTCTTGCAGGTTGTTCTCTCTGGCACCACGCACACGCACGAAGCCGTCAGCGCCCGGGTGGGCGGCGAGGTCCGCCGGAAGGGCCGGAGAAATGGGTGCCGAAGAAGTCAAGGGAGAGTGAGGCATTCGATCGACTCTAGTTCGGCCCCCTGACACTCGACCCTGCTCGGCACGCGTATCGTGGAGAAGTTGATCCCCGAAAGGCTCTTTCCGATGCGCCGCACCATGTTCAAGTCCAAGATCCACCGTGCCACCGTGACGCACTCCGCCCTGCACTACGTGGGGTCGCTGACCGTCGACCTCGACCTGCTCGACGCGGCCGACCTGCTGCCCGGCGAGCTGGTGAGCATCGTGAACGTCAACAACGGCGCCCGCTTCGAGACCTACCTGATCGCCGGGGAGCGCGGCAGCGGTGTGATCGGCGTCAATGGCGCGGCAGCACGGATGGCGCACGAGGGCGACCTGGTCATCATCATCTCCTACGCCCAGATGGGCACGAACGAGGCCAGGGTCTACCAGCCCACCGTCGTGCACGTGGATGCGCAGAACGCGATCATCTCGGTCGGCACCGACCCGGCCGCTGCCGACGGCGATGACGACCTGGAGCGCCCGCCCCACGCTCTCTGAGCTTCGCTGCCTGTCGGGCGCCGAGGAGAATCATGGCACCCGGATCGGATGGCTGAGAACGTGTGAAAAAGTTCTCCACAGCCGTGGGTTCCACCACACAAACGTTCGATATTGAGCTATTCTCATCGCATGGTCACCATCGTAGCTGTCTCCGAACCCGGTTCCGCGCCGGATGGCACGGCGCCGACGGCTCCGCTGCCGGGGTCGTTGATCGCCGCGCTAGAAGCGGTGGAGCACCTCGGGGCGTGCAGCGCCGACTACGACGCGCTCTCCGACGCGGAGCTGATCGCCGGCCAGAGAGACCTGGCCAGGTTGCGTGGCTTGGTGGAGACCCGATCGGTATGGCTGGCGAAGACCCTCGCGCACCGTTCCCGCCGGGAGCTGGGCCAGCAGGGCCTGGCAGCACGGCAGGGGTTTCTGTCGCCGGCGGACCTGATCCAGACCCTCACCGGCTCTACCCGGGCCGACGCCCGCAAACTCGTTGACGTGGGCGCGATGCTCAGCGAGACAGAGACGGCCCAGGCGGTGCGGGACGCCGAGGCCAACGACCGGGGGCAACAGGACGGCCGCGACGACGTCGACGGCGGTGATGTGGCCGCCGTTCCCGGCGCTGAGCCTGTCCCGCTGCCCTGGTACAGCGCCATTTCCGATGCCGTGGCTGCCGGAACCCTCTCGGTCGCCGCGGCGCACGCGATCCGCGCGGGCCTGGGCACGATCGACGTCGTCATCACCGCCGAAGTCCTCGGTGATGCGGTGCAGAAGCTCCTCACAGAAGCGAAGACAACCACCGTCGACGACCTCCTCAAACGCTCCCGCAGGATGCGGGACACCCTCGATGAGGCCGGCATCGCGAAACGCGAACAGAAGGCATGGGACGACCGGTACCTGCGGATCTGGACCGGTGACTCCGGCCAGGTCCACCTCAACGGCCAATTCCCGCCTGAGCAGGGCGCGTTCATTCTCTCCGTCTGCGACAGTGCCGCCGGTCCCCGCCGCGGCGGCGTGAGATTCGTCGACCCGGACCGGGCCGCCTGGGCCAAGGCGATACAGGATGACCCGCGCAGCACCGACCAGTTAACCGCCGACACCTTCGTCGAGCTCCTCAGGGCCGGTAGCACCGTCAACCCGCACCGAATGCTCGGCGGTCGCAGCCCGGCGGTTCGGATCCTCACTCCCGCGCCCACCCCGGCGCCCACCCCGGTGCCAGCCGGGGACGGGGAGGCCGAAGCAGCGACTCCCTCACCCGCACCAGCAGGCGAACTCGCGCCGGCAGTCGACCCCGCCGAGGTTCTCGTTGCGATTCCCGACGGCAGCGGCCACGGCTTCATCGAGGGTAATCCCGCACCCGTGTGCCAGCAGAGCGTCGACAGGATCATCTGCACCAGTGGCACCGTCGAGATCACCTTCGACGACGACGGCCAACCCCTCAACCTCGGCCGCGAAGAACGCATCTTCACCGCAGCGCAACGCATCGCCCTGGCTGCCCGCGATGGCGGCTGCCGATGGGGCGACTGCGACAGGCCACCCTCGCGAACCGAGGCGCATCATCTCGAGGAATGGGTCCGCGATCACGGCGCCACAGACATCCGCGTCGGCATCCTGCTCTGCCCCCCACACCACCGGCTGCTCCACGCCCAGGGCTGGCAAATCTTCGAGAACCGGGGCGTCTATTGGCTGCGGCCCCCGGCCATTGTTGATCCCGGGCAGTCGCTCATCAGGCTGAACCGTAAGAGCCCCATCGCTCCGGAAGGCCTACACCCGGACCGGGGCGACAGGCACTGATATGGCAGCGACGATCACGGTGGCGGCAGCATCCGCCGATCGTGAGAGACGTCGCGAGCCGGAGGCAGGAGGGCTAGTGGCCGCCGTCGACGAGCTTCAGGCCGATGACGCAGCCGACGAGGCCCAGGATGAGCAGGATTTTGATGAGCGACGCCGGTTCGCCGCCGAAGATCATCGCGTAGAGCACGGTCAGCGCCGCGCCGATCCCCACCCAGACGGCGTAAGCGGTGCCGATCGGGATGGTGCGCATCGCGAACGCGAGGCCGGCCATGCTCAAAATCAGGCCGGCACCGAAGATCACGGTGGGCCAGAGCTTGGTGAAGCCGACGGACTTGCCGAGGGCCGTCGCCCAGACGGCTTCGAGAACACCGGACACGATCAAAATGATCCACGACATGAGAACTCCTATGGCCAGTCTTGTCGCGTGCCGGGTACTGATCCGTCGTCCGGAACCGCGGTGAGCGGTCTCCCAGAAGACTAGCCCGGTGGCCTGTGCAGACACTGGGCAGGCCGCCGGGGACACTTAGGCTGCGGCGATGATGTCCACGACGAAGACGAGAGTGTCTGTTTCGCTGATGCCGGCCGTCTCGTTACCGCCCTCATAACCCAGCTCGCCCGGCGGGATGACAATGACCACCTGGGAGCCGACGGTCTGTCCGACCAGGCCCTGGGTGAAGCCGGTGATCAACCCGGAGACCGGGAACGACGTGGGGCCGACACCCCAGCTCTGGTCGAACACCTTGCCGGTGTCCCAGATGGCGCCGGTGTACTGCACGGTCACCGTGGAGGTCTCCGTGACGGCCGCGCCGTCACCCTTCTTGAGCACCTCGACCGCGAGGTCGGTGGGCGGGTCGCTCTTGGGCATGGTCACGGTGGGCGCGCCGTCATCGGCGAGCTTCACGGTGGGGAAGCCGTCCGTGGGCTCCTGGTCTTCCCCGGTGGCGCGGGTGGGCAGCTTTTCCTTGATGTCGATCACGAAGAGCAGCTGGTCGGTGGCGGCCACACCCAGGTCGGTGTTGCCGGTCTCGCCGAAGCCGTCGGCCGGCGGGAAGACCACGGCCACCCTGTCGCCCACGTTGGAGCAGGCCACACCCTTGAGGATGCCCGGGATGACGCCCTGGCCGTTGACGACGTTCACGGTGAGGCCGGCGGCGTCGCCGAAGCCGCCGGCGGTGAGCTTGGCGCCGGTGGTGGCGTTGTACGCGGCGTAGGAGATCGCCACGGAATCACCCTCCTCGATGGCGTCTCCGGTGCCCTCCGTGATGACGGTGCGTTCGGTCGCTTTCGTGGCCAGAGGGGCCTCGAAGGTCACGGTCGGTTCGGCTGCGGCATCACCGGCGACGGTGACGGCATCCGACGTCGCACCCGGATCGGTGCATGCGACCGGGGCCGTCGTGGCCGACGGTGTCGGCGACGACGCGGGTGACGCCGCGCAGCCGGTCAGGGCGACGGCGGCGACCGCCGTCAGGGTGAGGAAAGTGGGAAGTGTACGCACGCAGGTGTCTCCAGTCAGATTCGGGCCTCGACCAGTCTGGTCCCCGCACCTATGTATGTGCTGAATCGGTGTGCTCCCAGCCGGCTCACAGACCCGCCGATTCGGGACCTTCGTCCCCTGACGGGGGGAAGTGCGGAGATCTAAACTGATTATTCGGCCCCGGGAATTCGTCAGGCCGAGCAGGTCGATGGTGACCGAAACCCACCGACAGTGGCGCCACGCTCATCACGGCAACCTCCTGATTGACGCCCTGCCCCACCCATCGAACGCCGCTCGATGTGGTGACAGCACGTCAAGAGAAAGAGCAATTCGTGTCCGACCAAAAGTCGACCTCAGTAAACGCCGTCAGCATGGACCGCTGGGAGAGCCTCAAGCGCGAGTACTTCTGGCGCACCCACCGCAACGTGCCCGCCGCCGCCCCGGCCGCCACGGTAGCCGACCCCAACGCGGAGTAGCCCGAAGCCCGGCCGTTTGCCGGCACCGGCGACGGGACCTTGGTCCGGGGTTATCCGCTGGTAGCGCGATATGATGAATTCATGGAACCGCTGAATGACGACCCGACCGGCACCTTCACGGATGCGAACCGTCCGCTGTATGAGGTGAAGGCCAACCTGTTCAAGGGGTTGGCGCATCCGGTTCGGGTGCGGGTGCTCGAGGTGCTCGCCCACGCCGACACCGACCTGTCGGTCTCCGACCTGCTCGCCGACACCGGCCTGGAGGCCTCGCACCTCTCCCAGCACCTGTCGGTGCTGCGCCGGCACAACCTGGTGGTGGCTGAGCGCCGCGGCAGCCTGGTCTTCTACGGCCTGGCCTACCCGCAGGTCGCCGATCTGCTCGCGGTGGCCCGGCAGCTGCTCGTCGAGATTCTCGAGACCACCCAGCAGCGCCTGATCAGCACGGTCGGTCGGCCCCGGCTCGGGTCGACGGATGCGGCGTCCAACGCCGCCGTGTCCAGTGACGCGGTGTCCCGGTGAGTGTGATCACCGTCGCCGCCGGCAGGACCGGCCGTTACCTGCGCGCGCTGTTGCCCAGCTGGCAGGATTACCGCGATGTGAAGCGCACCTGGCGCGGCGACATCGTGGCCGGCCTCACCGTGGGCATCATTGCGCTGCCGCTGGCCCTGGCCTTCGGGGTCAGCTCCGGCGCCGGCGCCGAGAGCGGCCTGATCACCGCCATCGTGGCCGGTGTCATCGCCGCGGTGTTCGGCGGCTCCAACATCCAGGTCTCCGGCCCCACCGGCGCCATGGTCGTGGTGCTCGGTCCGGTCGTGGCCGCCCACGGCGTCGGCGTTGTCGCGGTGCTCAGCCTCATGGCGGGCCTCATCGTGATCATTGCCGGCGCCCTCAAGCTCGGCCGAGCGGTGACCTTCATCCCGTGGCCGGTGATCGAGGGGTTCACCCTGGGCATCGCCGTCATCATCTTCCTGCAACAGGTGCCCGCCGCGATCGGTTCCAAGGCCGGGCCGAGCAGCAATGCCTTCGTGGCCGCCGTACAGTCCTTCCAGACCGTCGACTGGTCCACCGTGATCGTCCCTGTGGCCATGGTGCTCATGGTGGCCGCGATCATGCTGCTGGCTCCCCTGGTGCACAAGAAGCTGCCGGGGTCGATCGTGGCCATCATCGTGGTGACCGTTGTCGCCAACCTCGCCAACCTGCCGCTGGCCCGCATCGGCGAGCTGCCCAGCTCGCTGCCGGCGCCCGCGCTGCCGCAGCTTGATGCCGGCCTGCTGAGCTCCCTGGTCGGCCCCGCCCTCACCATCGCGGCGCTCGCCGCGATCGAGTCCCTGCTCTCTGCGCGGGTGGCCGTCACGCTGTCCGACACCGGCCCGTACGACGCCGACCGCGAGCTCGTGGGCCAGGGCCTGGCCTCGATCGCCTCCGGCTTCTTCGGCGGCATGCCGGCCACCGGCGCGATCGCCCGCACGGCGGTCAACATCCGCTCGGGCGGCCGCACCCGGCTGGCGGCGATCGTGCACTCGATCGTGCTCGTCGGCGTGGTCTACCTCGCCACCGGGGTGGTCTCGCAGATCCCGCTCGCCGCGCTCTCCGGGGTGCTCATGGTGACCGCGGCCCGGATGATCTCGATCGCCACCGTGCGAAGCATCATCGGCTCCACGGGGTCGGATGCCACGGTGTTCGTCATCACCGCCCTGGTGACGGTCTCGGTCGACCTCATCGTGGCGGTGGGCATCGGCATCGCCGTCGCCGCGTTCTTCGCGCTGCGGGCGGTGTCGGCCTCCAGCGGCGTGCACCGGGAGGAACTGCCCGGCACCCCTGTTCCCGGCGACGAGCGCATCGCGCTGTTCAGGCTCGATGGCGCCCTGTTCTTCGGTGCGGCCGAGCGGATGCTCGAACGGGTCAACCAGACCAGCCACATCACCGTGGTGATCATCCGGATGTCGCAACTGCAGATCCTCGACGCCACCGGCGCCCGGGTGATCACCGAGATGATCCAGGCGCTCGAGCGGCGCGGCATCACGGTGCTCGTCAAGGGCATCCAGCCGCGGCACCTCAAACTCGTCACCCGGGTGGGCGTGATCACGTCGCTGCGGCACCGCAACCACCTCTTCATCGACCTTGACGCCGCGATCGAACACGCCCGCAGCCACGTCACCCGGGCCGCCACGGCCGGCGGCGCGGATGCCGGCGACTACGGCTGGACCAGCGCGATCCGGTTGCCCAGGGACTAGCGGGCCAGCGAAGCCAGCTCGGCGCGGGTGGAGGCGCCCACCTTGCGCAGCAGGTTGGCCACGTGGAACTTCACGGTGTTCTCGCTGATCAGCAGCTCGCCGGCGATGGCCTTATTGCGCGCGCCGGAGGCGACCAGCGCCAGCACCCCCTGCTCCCGCGGGCTCAACCCCCACTCGGTGGCGGGGGCCAGCGGGGCCGACGGTGGGTCCAACGGCAGCGACACCGTGAGCTCGGAGCCCCAGCCGGCGGTGGCCTGCACGCCGAAGGTGCCGCCGAGCGCGGCGACCCTGGCCGTGAGAGGGACGACGCCGGGGGAGTCCGTGCTGAGAACGCCCGCGCCGTCGTCGCGGATCTGGATCAGCAGGTTGCTGCCGTCGCAGTCCCACTGCACGCGTACCCGGCTTACCCCCGCCTGCTCCACCAGGGCCAGCACGGCGCCGCGCACGATGGCGCGGCCCGCGTGCGCGACCTCACCGGGCAGGGCTGGGCCGTTCGCCGGCGGCTCGACGAACTGCACGTCGAGGTCACCGAACCGCACCAAGGGCCTCAGATCGTCCCGCAGCCTGGCAAAGGCCGCCGCCACCGGTTCCTGGGCGAGTGAGCGGTCCCGGTCCGACACCGCGCGCAGGTTCACCATGGCGCTCGCGGCGAGATCGGTGGCGGTCTGACGGGCGGCCTCGGCGCTGACCGTGGGCGAGCGCAGCACCCCGAGCAGGGATTCGAGAGTGGTCGAATGGGCATCCGTGAGATCGGCGATGAGCTTGGCACGCTCGGCCGACGCGGGCCGCGAGTCGAGCAGGTGGGCGGGACTGGCCGCGGCCACCTGTTGGCGGATGCTCGTGGCCACGAGCTGCCACAACCGGCCGACGAGCGCGAGGGTCGCCTCGGGGTCGGCCGCGCCGGCCGGCGTGAGTTCGGGGTCGGCGAGCACCAGCAGGGCGCCGGTGGAAGCAGTCCAGGCCGTGATCGGGCGATCGGTGCCACCGAGCGCGGCACGGCGGCCCCACGGGTCGGACGGTTCGCTGGTGAGCGAGCGGCGCACGGCGTCGAGCTCGACGAGGGTGACTTCGTCGATGATCGACGCCTCGCCGGCCGTCTTCCGCGGTCGGCCGGTGCAGTCGTCTGTGCAGTCGTCGGTGAGAATCAGCAGCGCGCTGTGCCCGATGAACGGCTCGAGAAGGGCCGAGAAGCCGCCGGCGACGTCGGGCGGGGAGCTCTTCACGACGCCGTGCAGGGCGTCGAGCAGTTCCATTGAGCGGGGGTTGGCGAGCGACTTCACCGCGTCAGCCTACCCGGATCTGGCCGTCCGGCCTGACTGCCCCTACCCATCCGGGTGGGCTCGTCATCTCCGCCCGGCCACGGATGGCCCCGCCGCGACTTGCACCGAATCGCCGCTCCGCCGCCCGCAGAGGGACCATTTGCGGCAAGTCAGCAACCCGCACTGTCACGACTTGCCGAAAAGTGCCCCATCACAACGCGTGAAGGGGCACTATTCGGCAACTCGGAGCCGCGGGAAGGCGGCGACGGGTCAGCCGAGGAGGAGCTTGCCGAGCTGGTCGGTGGAGTGCACCACGGCGGTGGCCAGGGCGGCCTCCGCGGGGGAGCCGTAGCCCCACTCGACGAGGATGGTGGGAACGCCGTTCGCGTTGGCGCCCTCGGCGTCATAGATGCGGTCGCCGACCATGACGACGGCGGAGGTGTCGACACCGACGGCGGTAAAGCGCACCAGGGCCTCTTCGACGATGTCGGCCTTGTTGCTGCGGGTCTCGTTCTCGGTGGCGCCCACCATGACGGTGAAGTACTGGGCCAGCTCGAAGTGCGTAAGGATCGCGATCGCGGTGTGCTCGGGCTTGCTGGTGGCCAAGCCGAGCGGGATGCCGGACTCGTGGATGCGCTCGAGCAGGCCGGCGACGCCCGGGTACACGGCGGTGTCCAGCGACGCGGGGCCCTGGTAGTCGGCGCGGTACACGGCCAGGGCCTCCTGGGCCTCGTCGGGCGTCATGCCGGCGTACTCGCCGAACGCGGCCAGCAGCGGCGGGCCGACGTACTTCATCAGCTCGGTGTCGGAGGGAACCGGGCGGCCGAGCAGAGCGAAGGTGCGCGCCAACGAGTTCGTGATTGCCGGGGCGGAATCCGTGATGGTTCCGTCGAGGTCGAAGAGGATGGCGCTCCAGGTGCGCGTCAGAGTGGGGTTCACTCGCAATATCCTAGGGCCGGAGGGGGCAAACCCTTGCATGGGAGGTGGATACAAGGTAGGCGCGCGACCCCGCGGTCGGCCGCATCGCTGCCGGCGAACGGATGCCGCCGGGTCGTGCCTCTCTCCGAGAACCCGGCCAACTCTGCCCGCGCGGGGAACAGTTGCGGCGGCGGGGCCGGTCAGGCCGAGGGGATGACCGAAGCGTCGAGGCCGGAGACCCGCAACGTGGCGCGCGGCGCTGACCGCTCGATGAGCACGGCGTTGGCTCCGTCGACGTTCTCGGCCCAGTCCCGGGCGGCCCCGGGGCTGCGTCCGTGCCGCTGGTGCCGCGCCACCAGGCGCTGCAGACGCTCAACGCCAGGGGTCTCGCAGAACCACACCTCAGCGGCCAGACCGGGCACCAGGTTCCAGGGTTCCCGGTCCACGAGCAGGTAGTTGCCCTCGACGATCACGATGCGGGTGCCCGGTTCCACAACCAGGGCGCCCGCCACCCCCTCGTCGACCGCACGGTCGAAGCTCGGGGCGTAGACCGGGTGGTCGGTCTCGGCCCTGAGCCGTCGCAGCAGCGCCACGAAGCCCCAGCCGTCGAAGGTGTCGATGGCGCCCTTGCGGTCGTGCCGGCCGAGCCTGTCGAGGGTGGCATTGGCCAGGTGGAAGCCGTCCATCGGCAGGTGCACGGCAAAGGGAACGGCGGCAGTCGCCCCGGTCGCCGGGCCGGCCGCCGCAGCCGCATCCACCCCGGCAAGCTCGGTGAGGCGCCGCGCCAGCCGCTCGGCCAGGGTGGTCTTGCCCGCGCCGGGGCTGCCGGCGATGCCCACAACGATGCGGCCATCGATGGGCAGCAGGCCGAGCACCCGCCGGGCGAGCAGGTCGAGCGGGGCGGTGTCGCCGGCCGCCTCGGAGGACAAGGCAGCGGACCGGTCAGGCACGGGAGCCTAGAAGAGCTTGGACGCGGTGTCGTCGAGCCCGCGCATGGCGTCGTAGTCGAGCACCAGGCAGCGAATGCCGCGGTCCTCGGCCAGCGTGCGCGCCTGCGGCTTGATCTGCTGCGCGGCGAACACGCCCACCACGGGCGCCAGGTGCGGGTCGCGGTTCATCAGCTCGAGGTAGCGGGTGAGCTGCTCGACGCCGTCGATGTCGCCGCGGCGCTTGAGTTCCACGGCCACCGAGGCGCCCTGGGCATCCCTGGCCAGGATGTCGACGGGGCCGATCGCCGTCATGTACTCGCGGCGCACGAGGGTGTGGCCGTCGCCGAGCAGGTGGATGTGCTCGGCGAGGAGCTTCTGCAGGTGCGCCTCGACGCCGTCCTTGATCAGGCCCGGGTCGATGCCGAGCTCGTGGGCGGAGTCGTGCTCCACTTCGTAGAGGCTCACGATGAGCTCGTCGGCGGTCTTGGCGTGCGTCACGGTCCACAGCTCGGTGATCCCGGCCTCGGCCTGCAGCTCGTCGGGCGCCGAGACGGCCAGGCTGCACGGCGGGCTCATCCAGTTGAGCGGCTTGTACGAGCCGCCGTCCGAGTGCACGAGCAGGCTGCCGTCGGACTTGAGCATGAGCAGGCGGGTGGCCAGCGGCAAATGCGCGCTGAGCCGTCCGGCGTAGTCAACTGAACATCTTGCTATTACGAGGCGCACTGAACGAGCTTAACCGGCGGCGGCGGTCTGCGCGCGCTCGCGGGCCGCCGGGGCGGCCAGCCCGGCGAGGGCCATGAGCACGACGATCACGAACAGGGCGTTCAGGATGCCCCACTGCTCGCCGATCAGGCCCAACACCGGTGGCCCGACCAGAAAGGCGAAATAGCCGATCATGGCTACGGCGCTCACCCGGGCGGCCGCGTTGGCGGTGTCATCCGCGGCGGCCGACATGCCCACCGGGAAGCCGAGCGAGGCGCCGAGGCCCCACAGCACGGTGCCGACGATGAGCAGCCAGATGGCCGGCGCCAGGATCACCAGCAGCAGGCCGGCCACGCCGAGAACCGAGCAGGCCCGCAGCACCGGAACCCGGCCGAACCTGTCCAGCACCGGGCCGCCGAGCACCCGGCCCACCGTCATCGCCGAGACGAACACCCCGAAGACCAGCGCCCCGATGGCGTCGCTCTGGCCGTGCCCGTCGACCACGGCCAGGGCCAGCCAGTCGCTGGCCGATCCCTCGGCGAAGGTCATGCCCAGCACGATCACCCCGATCAGCAGGATGCTCGGGTCGCGCCACACCGCGAGGCTGGTGCGCATCCGTTCGACCCAGTTCGGCCGCACGACGGTGTGCGCGGCGGACTGGTCTGCGGGGTCGCCGAGGGCCGGGCGGAGCGGCACGAACCGGACCGCGATCGCGGCGGCGGCCAGCGCGAGGGCGGCGACGAGGCTGAGGTGCCAGACCACCGACACGGCGAGGGCGGCGGCCCCGGCGCCGAGCAGCGCCCCGGCCACGGTGCCCAGGCTGAAGCAGGCGTGCAGCAACGGCATCAGGGTGATGCCGAGTTCGCGTTCGACCGCTGCCCCCTCGACGTTCATCATGACGTCGGTGGAACCCATGCCGAAGCCCACCAGGGCGAGGGCGGTGAACGCGATCGGCGACGACCCCCACACCGTGGCCGCGGCGCCCACCAGGACCAGACCTGCCGAGGAGGTGGCGATGCTGATCACCAGGGCCCGGCGGGCGCCGAACGCCGACAGCAGCCAGACGGCCGCGACGAGTCCGAGAATGGATCCGGCGGAGAGCCCGAAGATCAGCAGGCCCACCTGGTCGGTGCGGAGCGCCAGGTCGTCGCGCACGGTGGGGATCCGGGATACCCACGACGCCAGCCCGAGCCCGCTCACAAAAAACAGCATGAAGATGGCGTTCCGCCAGCGGGTGAGTTCGCGCCGTCCGCGAGTCTTCGTCATTCCACCCACGCTACCGCCCCCGCGAACTGTGAGCTGAGCCCCGGAAATCGAGAGATCCCGGGGCTTTTCTCAACAGTTCGCGGACCGGTCAGGCGCCCAGGCGCACCCAGCGGGTGCCTCGGGCGCGAACGGACAGGGTCACCGCTCTGGCGCCGAGGAAACCGAAGACGAACGCGGCCATCAGCCAAGCCAGCCCCGCGGCACCGGCGGGAGCGAAGAGCAGCACCAGGCCGGCCAGCGGGACGAAGGCGGCCAGGTTGACCAGGCCCGTGATCGCGAGATAGCGGGCGTCGCCGGCACCGATCAGCACCCCGTCGAGTACAAAGACCAGGCCGCCCAGCGGCACGGACAGGCCGAGCACCACGAGGGTCGGCGGCAGCAGCGCGGTGACCTCAGCGGCGTTGGTGAATACCCCGCCGAGCACCCCGCTTGTGGCCACCACGACCAGACCGAGCAGCACGCCGCCGCCGATGCCCCACTCCAGGCAGCGCCGCAGCACCTGGCGCACCTGCTGCAGGTCGCCGGCGCCGAGACCCCGGCCCACCAGGGCCTGCGCGGCGATGGCGAGGGCGTCGAGGGCGAAGGCCAGCGTGGCGAACAGGGTCATCGCGATCTGGAACGCCGCGAGCTCGGGGGAGCCGAGGCTGGTGGCCACAAACACCGCCAACAGCATGGCGGCGCGGAGGCTCGCGGTGCGCAGGAACAACCAGCCGCCGCTGGTGGCCCCGCGGAGCAGCCCCGCACGGTGCGGTCGGAGCGGCGCACGCTCGCGGCGGGCGTGCCGCACGACGATGACCAGATACACGGCCACCATGCCCCACTGGGCGAGCACCGTGCCCAGCGCCGACCCGATCAGGCCCAGGCCCAGGCCGTAGATGAACCACAGATTGAGCAGGATGTTGGTCAGGAAGCCGAGCCCGGCGACCCAGAGCGGGGTGCGGGTGTCCTGCAGGCCGCGCAGCAGTCCGGTCGCGGCGAAGACCAGCAGCATCGCGGGCACACCCAGCATCGACAGGGCCAGATAGTCGGCGGCGGCGCGGGTCACCTCGGGGTCGGCACCGAACGCAGCCACCAGCGCGGGGGCCGCGAACCAGCCGGCCACGGCGAGCACGGCGCCGAGGCCGAGCGCAAGCCACAGGCCATCCACCCCTACCGACACCGCACGGCGCCGGTCGCCGACACCGAGCCAGCGGGCCACGGCGGGGGTGGTGCTGTACGCGAGGAACACCATCAGCCCGATGATGGTCTGCAGCACCGCGCTGGCCAGGCCGAGACCGGCCAGTGGCACCGCGCCGAGGTGGCCGACCATGGCCGAGTCGGACAGCAGGAACAGGGGCTCGGCGATGAGGGCGCCGAGGGCAGGCAGGGCCAGCCGGCGGATCTCACGGTCGATGGGTTGCGGGCGTAGAAGTTCGATGCTTCGACTCTAGTTATCCGCACCGACGGGGGAGGACGCCGACCAAGGTGCGGGCGTAGTCTCACGGCTATGAGCCCCGTTGTTCTGACGCGTGACCTCACCAAGCGGTTCGGCCGGGTGCAGGCCCTCGCCGGCCTCGACCTGTCGGTGGCCGAGGGGGAGGTGCACGGTTTCGTCGGCCCGAACGGCGCGGGCAAATCCACCACCATCCGCATCCTGCTCGGCCTGATGCGCGCCGGCGGCGGCTCGGCCAGCGTGCTCGGCGGTGATCCCTGGGTGGATGCCTCCGCGCTGCATCGCCGCATCGCCTACGTCCCCGGTGACGTGAGCCTGTGGCCCAACCTCTCCGGCGGCGAGGCCATCGACCTGCTCGCCCGGCTGCGCGGGGCCCGCACCGCCGATCCGGCTTACCAGGCGCGGCGCCGGCAGTTGCTGGAGCGCTTCCAGCTCGACCCGACCAAGAAGGGCCGCACCTACTCGACGGGCAACCGGCAGAAGGTGGCCCTCGTCGCGGCGCTCGCCGTGCCCGCCGACCTGCTCATCCTCGACGAACCCACCTCGGGCCTTGACCCGCTGATGGATGCCGTTTTCAGGGCCGAGATCGTCGCCGCGGCCGCCGACGGTGCCACGGTGTTGCTCTCCAGCCACATCCTCAGCGAGGTCGAGCGCCTCTGCGACCGGGTGAGCATCATCCGCTCCGGCCGGATCATCGAGACCGGCACCCTGGCCGAGCTGCGCCACCTCACCCGCACCGAGGTGGCCTTCGCCGCCGCCGCGCTCACGGATGCCCAACTTGCCGGCCTCGCCGCACGGCTGCCGGGCGCGCGTGACCTCTCGGTCGGTGACGACAGGGTGAGCTTCACAGTGGACGCCCAGGCGCTGCCCGGGATGTTACCGGTACTCGCCGAGCTGCGGGTGCAGGCGCTCACCGTGGCGCCGCCCACCCTGGAGAGCCTGTTCCTACGCCACTACGATGACGCGTCGGCGGCCCCGAACGGGCCGGAGAACGTCGATTCAGACCCGGCCGGCGCCCACTCTCCGCAGCACCGGCACCGGCGATGACGGCCTCGGCAGCCCCGGCACGCCAGGCCGCCCCGACGTACGTGCGAGCAGCGGTGCCCACCCTGTGGCCGATGCTGCGGCTGCGGCTGCGACGGGACCGCGTGCAACTGCCGATCTGGCTGCTCTCGCTCGCGGCTATCGCGTTGCTCGCCGGTATCGCCGTGCCCGCCAGTTTCGGCACCCTCGCCGACCGGGAAGCTCTCGTGCAGATCGCCGTGGGCACGCCGAGCATCCTGATGCTCCGCGGCGAACCGAGGGGCCCCACCACCGACGCGTTGCTGTTCTTCAGCATGTTCGCCAACCTCGCCGCCGCCGTGGCGTTCATGAGCACGTTCCTCGCGGTGCGGCACAGCCGCGCAGAGGAGGAGGCCGGCCGCAGCGAGCTGATCGGCGCCACCGTGGCCGGCCGGGTGGTGCCGCTGTTGGCCACGGTCCTGTTCGGCGTCGTCGCGAGTCTGGCCGCGGGCGCCGCGGTGGCGCTGGCCCTGGTCATCGCCGGGCTCGACCCGCTCGGCTCGCTCGTCACGGGCGCCGCTCTGGCCGGTACCGGCGTCGCGTTTCTCGGTGTGGGGGTGGTGGCCGCGCAGCTGATGCGCACCTCCCGGGGTGCGAACGGACTGGCGGCCGCGGTGGTCGGTCTGGCCTATGTGCTGCGCGCCGCCGGCGACGCGGGCGGCACCCCGTCCGCCGACGGCCTGAGCCTGACGAGCGCCTGGCCGAGCTGGCTGTCCCCGATCGGCTGGGGCCAGCGCACCCGTGCGTTCACCGAGAACAACCCGGCACCGCTGCTGCTGTCGGTCGCCCTCGCCGGCCTGCTCGTGGCCGTTGCCGTACTGCTGCAGTCCCGCCGCGACACCGGCTCGAGCGTCTTCGCCGAGCGGGCCGGCCGACCGGCGGCCGGCTGGCTGCTGCACGGCTCGCTGGGACTGGCCTGGCGGCTGCACTGGCCGGCTATTCTCGGCTGGGCCATCACCGGGCTGCTGTTCGGGCTGCTGGCGGGCAGCCTCGGCGAGACCGTGGTCGAGCTGATGGAGGGGAACCCGGTCTTCCAGAATGTGCTGGTGGGCCTGGCCGGTGGCCGGGGCGCGATCATCGACCTGTTCACCGCGACCCTGTTCAGCCTGGTCGGGGTGCTGGCCACGGCCGCCGCGATCCAGGCGATGCTCCGGGCGCGTCAGGAGGAGGCCGCCGGGGTGGCCGAGGCCATGCTCAGCACGAGCCTCGGCCGCATCCGCTGGCTGTTCGACTACCTCATCGTCGGCCTGGCCGGGATCGTGCTGGTGCTCGCGGCCGCCGTGGCCGGTGCGGCGGCCGGGCTCCTCCGCTCCGCGAACGCCGGCGACCGCATCGACAGCGTGCTGGCGGCCGCTGCCGCCCAGCTACCGGCGGCGCTGCTGCTGCTCAGCGTCGCCGCGGTGCTCGTGGCGCTGCTGCCGCGCCTGAGTATCGGCCTGAGCTGGGGCCTGTTGCTCGCCGCGGTGGTCGTGGGTCAGTTCGGCGACCTGCTCGACCTGCCCCAGTGGCTGCGCGACCTCTCACCGTTCAGCCACACGCCTATCGTGGCGGCCGCGGAGGTGGACTGGAGCGGGGCCTGGTGGATGCCGGCGCTGGCCGTGCTGCTGGCGGCCGTGGCGGCCGTGGGCATCCGTCGCCGCGACCTCGCGCTGTGAGGCGGTGCTGGCCAGCGCGCTACTGGGGGTGCGGAGGAGCGGTGTCGCGCACGCGCTCTGCCGACTGCCCGGGCGCCGGATCCGCGCCGTAGATGCTGCGGTCCGCAGACCGACGGTTCCGGCCCCCGAGCCAATCCGTGAGGTAGATCTTCGGCAGGATCTTCGCCACAGCGAGCACAACATAGATGACTGTGTTGATTCCGACGAATGCTGAAAAGATCGCGAAGAAGTGCGTGGTCACGGCCGAATCGGGCAATAGGATGCCGGTGGGCGAGAGCAACGGGAGCAGCGCTGGCACCGGCATCAGACGGCCCTCACCGTGAGGGTCGGGGTGTTCGCGTGTTCCCAGTTGGCCTGCCGGCCGAGGGTGATGTCGATGATGCCCTTGACGTAGACCACGTTCAGGAACAAGTCGAAGCAGAGTTCGGGGAGCACGGTGAGCGCGAGCAACCGGGCCCGCCAGCCGCCCTCCCACACGGTGACCACGCGTTCGGCAACGAAAATCGTGCCGAGGCCGAGCCAGAACGGGAACCACACCCAGGTGCTGACGGCGAGCAGGGTGACCAGAATCAGGGTCAGGAACGAGGTCAGGGCGATGACGCTGTAGCCGATGCCGAGCTGTTGCGCCCAGTAGCGAAGCGTGGCCGGGGTTAGCCCGTACGCGCCGATGTTCTCCAGGGCGCCGCGTTGCCAGCGCAGGCGCTGCTGCCAGAGGGCGGGCAGGGTCGGCATCAGCTCTGTGACCACTGTGCATTGTGCCGGGGAGGTGATCAGTGCGCCGAGCGATTTCAGTGCGATGGTGAGTTCGTTGTCCTCGGTGAGCGCGTGGGTGTCGTAGACATCGCCGTGCACGCCCGGCAGGGTGACGCCGCGGTTCTCGGCGACGGAACGCAACGCGAGGGGTCGAAACATCGAAGCCGTGCCGGTGAGCACGAAGACACGGCCGCGCCGTCGGGCGAGTTCCCGGGAGTACCGCACGTACTCATTTCGCTGGAGCAGTCCGATCAGGCCGAACCCGGGCTCACCGTAGAAGAGGCCCCCGACCGCCATCAGGGCGCGATCGCTCGTGAAACGGGCGACGGCCTCGGCGAGGAACCCGTCGTCGAGCGCGGTGTCCGCGTCCATGACCATGACCACGTCGTTGTCGAGTAGTCCGGGGAGCACCCGGCTGAGGGCCTGGTTCAGGGCGCCGGCCTTCTTCTTCCTGTTGTCCACGGATTCGAAGACCTCTACGCCGTGCGCGCGGGCGATGGCGACGGTGTCGTCCGTGCAGTTGTCGGCGACGACGATCACCCGCTCCGGCCTGTGCGACTGGGCGAAGAGCGAGGCCAGGGTCGCCGGCAGCGAGAGCTCCTCGTTGTGCGCGGGGATCAGCACGGTCACCGTCACGGGTTTCGCGAAAACGCCGCCACTTTTGGCCATCACGATTTTCGGCGCCAGCGGGTTACGGCTCGAGTTCGAGGACCGGCGGGATCTGTTCGTCGCCCGGCGTTCGAGCAGGGCGATGCCGGCGGCGAAGAGCACAGCGAGGGCGATGGCCCCCAGGATCGCCCAGAGCGCCGGCCGGCTCGGATCGTACAAGACCGGGAGCACGCCGAAGATCAGGTACCGGAAGGGGGCTGCATCGGGCGTCGGACTCCCCGCTGCGACGGCGAGCCACAGCAGCGCCGCCGCACTCATGGCCAGACCCGCGATGACGAGGCCGACCGATCGTCCCAGTGTCCGTGTCCGTGCCCGCATATACCAGATCGTATCGGGTCGGCCCGTCGGCGGCCCGGTCGTCCGGGCGCCGGCGAGACGACTTACGGCAGGATGACGAGCTTGCCGCGCGCGCCGGCCTCGAAGTCGTCGAATGCCTCGGCAACATCGGCGAGGGCGTAGCTGCCCTGAACGTTCACGGAGGTGCGGCCGGCGGCGAGGCTCTCGGCCAGGCGGGTCAGCACCTCGGGGGTGGGGTCGGCGAGGATCGGGACCACGGTGACGGTGTCGGTGCCGAGCTGGTCGGGCGAGCCGATCAGGGTGGAGACCAGGCGACCGCCGGCTCGCAGCGCCGGCAGCACGGTGGCTGCGTCACCGGCGAAGTGCAGTACTACGTCGACACCGTCGGGGTGGGCGGCGAGCACGGCCTCGCTGAGGTTCTGGGTGTGGTCAACAACCTCGCTGGCGCCGAGCAGGCGCACCTGGGCGATGCCGAGGGCGGTGCGGGCGGTGGCGATCACGGTGGCGCCGGCCGCGGCGGCGAGCTGCAGCGCCTGGTTGCCGACACCGCCGGTGGCGCCGACGACCAGTACGGTGCTGCCGGCGCTGAGCTCGGCGGCATCCACGGCGGCCTGCGCTGCCGTACCGGCCAGCCCGAGGGCGGCGCCGCGGGCGAAGTCGACCTGCTCGGGCAGCTTCGCCAGGCCCGTCGCGACGGGGACAACCACGAACTCGCCGAACGAACCGTCGCCCAGGTGGGCCTTGGTGACGACGCCGAAGACCCGGTCGCCCACGGCGTATGCGGTGACGTCGTCGCCGACGGCATCCACGATCCCCGCGAAGTCCTTGCCCAGCACCACCGGGAACCGGTGCTCCATCAGGCCATTGAGGTAGCCGGCGGCCACGGCCAGGTCGAACCCGTTGACGGATGCCGCGTGCACGCGCACGCGGACCTCTCCCGCAGACGGCTGAGGGGTGTCGATCTCGGTCAGTTCGAGGGCGGAGCCGAACTCGGGCAGGGTGATGACGCGCATGGGGATCTCCTGGGTCGAGGGCGACCCGTGTGGAGCGCCGTTGTCCTTATGCTCCCATGCCGCCGCATCGCCCACCACGGCCCATGGTCCCACGCCCGCTACATCCCCCACCATTTCACGGTGAGGTTTAGGCTGGTGCGATGACTGATCAGGCGACGGCATCCGGAATCGACACCGACGAACTCGACCCGGGCGTGCGCCCGCAGGACGACCTCTTCCGCCACGTGAACGGCAAGTGGATCGCCCGCACCGAGATCCCGAACGACAAGGCCCGCTGGGGTTCGTTCTACCTGCTCGCCGAGGAGGCCGAGAAGGCCGTGCGGGCCATCATCCTCGAGGCGCAGACCGCCGCCGAGGGCACCGAGGAGCGCAAGTTCGGTGACCTCTACGCCAGCTTCATGGACGAGGAACGCATCGAGCAGCTCGGCGCCACCCCGCTCGCGGCCGACCTGGCCACCGTGGACGGCATCAGCAGCGTGCCGGTGTTCCTCGCCACCCTCGGCCGCCTCGAGCGGTCCGGCGTCGCGGGCACCTTCCAGCTCTTCGTCGACAACGACCCGGGCAACCCCGAGCGCTACCTGGTCTTCGTCGAGCAGGCCGGCCTGGGCCTGCCCGACGAGTCCTACTACCGTGACGAGAAGTTCGCCGGCGTGCGCGAGGCCTACCTTGCCTTCGTCGAACGGATGCTCACCCTCGCCGGCGTCGACGCCGCCGCGGAGCGCGCCGGTCGCATCTTCGCCCTGGAAACCGAGCTCGCCAGCCACCACTGGGACAACGTGCGCACCCGCGACAGCGAGAAGACCTACAACCTCAAGACCTGGGACCAGCTGTCCGCGCTCGCCGCGGGCGCCGACCTCGACCTGTGGCTGGAGGGTCTGGACGCCCCGGCCGTGTCCTTCGCCGAGGTCGTCGTGCGCCAGCCGAGCTTCGTGGTCGGCCTGGCCGAGATGCTCACCGAAGACCGGCTCGATGCCTGGCGGGACTGGCTGCGCTGGCAGGTCATCCGCTCGAGCGCGTCGTACCTGTCGAACGACTTCGTCGAGGCGAACTTCGACTTCTACGGCCGCACCCTCACCGGCACCCCGCAGATCCGTGCCCGCTGGAAGCGCGGCGTCTCTCTCGTGGAGGGCGCCCTCGGCGAGGCCGTCGGCCGCATCTACGTTGACCGGCACTTCTCGCCCGACGCCAAGACGAGCATGGACGTGCTCGTCGGCTACCTCGTCGAGGCCTACCGGGCCAGCATCTCGGGTCTGGACTGGATGACCGAGGAGACCCGGGTTCGCGCCTTGGAGAAGCTGGACAAGTTCACCCCCAAGATCGGTTACCCGGTGAAATGGCGTGACTACTCCAGCCTGGCCATCGAGCCCGGCGACCTGATCAAGAACGTGCGCGCCACCGGCGAGTTCGAGTTCCACCGTGAGCTGGGCAAGATCGGCAACCCGCTGGACCGCGACGAGTGGTTCATGACCCCGCAGACCATCAACGCCTATTACAACCCGGGCTTCAACGAGATCGTCTTCCCCGCGGCCATCCTGCAGGTGCCGTTCTTCGACGTGAACCGGGATGCCGCAGCGAACTACGGTGCGATCGGCGCGGTCATCGGCCACGAGATCGGCCACGGCTTCGACGACCAGGGCTCCAAGTACGACGGCGACGGCCGGCTCACCGACTGGTGGACCGAGGCCGACAAGGCCGCGTTCGAGCAGCGCACGGCGTCGCTGATCGAGCAGTACGACGCGCTCCACCCGGCCCAGGTGCCCGATCACCACGTGAACGGTGCCCTCACCATCGGCGAGAACATCGGCGACCTCGGCGGCCTTTCCATCGCCTGGGAGGCGTACCTGCTGTCGCTCGAGGGCGCCGAGCCGCCCGTCATCGACGGGTTCACCGGGGCCCAGCGGTTCTTCCTCTCCTGGGCGCAGGCGTGGCAGATGAAGATGCGCGACGAGGAGGCCATCCGGCTGCTCGCAATCGACCCGCACTCGCCGAACGAGTTCCGGTGCAACCAGATTGTGCGCAACATCGACGAGTACTACACGGCGTTCGGCGTGACCGAGACGGATGCCGCGTGGCTCGCTCCCGAGAAGCGCGTCACGATCTGGTAGCGGTCTCCTCCGGCCCCGCGACCCGTGGGTTAGGGTGTTCGCGGGGATGTCGCAGTACCGATAGTCAGAGGACAACGCAGTAGTGGTCGCGCCAGCACAGGAATCCGAACGCCGGTCCAGGCACGCGATCGAACGCGGCGGCAGACACCGGGAATCCTCGGTGCCGGCCAGCTTCGAGCGTGGCTTCCACTCGCTCGGCGAGCTCGCCATGGGCGGTGCGCAGGTGTCGGCTCGGGCGACCGACCTGGCCACCGGCCGGGTGCTGTTCTCCGTCGATGACCACGTCGTCATGCCCACCGCCGGCGTCGGCACGGTGTTGCTGCTCATCGAGGTGGCCTCGCGGCTGCGCGACGCCGATTTCGGCGCGTACACGATCCTCGACCGCACGGTGCGCGACTCGGTCGACGGCTCCGGACTCTGGCAGCACCTGCAGGCGCCGTCGCTGCCCGTCGCCGACCTCGCCGCACTGGTGGGAGCCACCAACGACAACCTGGCCACCAACGTGCTGCTGCGCGCGGTGGGCCTGGAGGCCGTGCGCCGTCGCACCGAGGAACTCGGCCTGAGCGGCACCGGCCTGCTCGACCTCGTCCGCGACGCCCGTGGCCCCGACGACGCCCCCAACCTGTCGGTGGGCAGCGCCCGCGAACTCACCTGGCTGTTCACGGCCCTGGCGCGCGGGGAGATCCTCGACGACGAGGGCAGCGAACGGGTTCTCGGCTGGCTGTCGCTGAACTCCGACCTGTCCATGGTGGCCAGCGCGTTCGGCTTCGAGCCGCACGCTCACCGGTCGGCGTCGCACGGCGTGCTGCTGGTCAACTCCACAGGCTCCGACAACGGGGTGCGCAGCGAGGTGGGCGTGTTGCGCGGACCGCGTGCCGGCGTCGCCTACGCCGTGTCGATTTTCTTCGATGACCACAACCTGTCCTCCCGCCTCTCGGTGCTGGACGGCATGCGCTCGGTCGGCCTGGACCTGCTCGAATACGTGCACTGACCCCCCCCCACCGAACTGTGAGTTAAGCCCCGGAATCATCGGGTGTGGGGCCTTTCTCACAGTTCGCGGCGCTGGGCCGGGGGGACCCACTGGTGGGCGCGCTCGTTGCGCGCGGCCGCCTCGGCCGTCTCCCGGATGCGGGCGGCGCGGGTGGCCGGCCGCTGGGCCTGCACGATCCACTCCAGGATGCCGCGGCGGGGCGAGCGGGGAAAGGCATCCCAGTTCGCCCGGGCACCGTCGAGAGCGGCGAGGGCCGCGGCCAGGTCGGGCGGCACGATCAGGTCCTCGACCTCGTCGAGCCGGGTCCAGGAGCCGTCGGCCTCGGCGGAGCGCACCGCAGCCTCCCCGGTGTCCCGCATCAGTCCCTCGGCGCGGAGCCGTTCGATGCGCTGCTTATTGGGCCTGGACCACGCGCTGCCGCGGCGGCGCGGCGCGAAGTAGAGCATGGTGCGCCGCTCGTCGACCTTGCCGCCCTTGCTGTCGACCCAGCCCACCGCGAGGGCCTCGAGCACGGCCTCCTCGTAGCCGAGCACCGGCATCCCGGAGCCTTGCCGCCAGGTGACCAGCCACACGCCGGTCTTCGTCGTGTGGTTCTTCGCCAGCCAGGCCCGCCACGCGGCTCGGTCGTCCGGGTGCACCCTTTCGGAGTCGTCACTCACGGCGCCACCATAGCCCGCGAACGGTGCGCTGAACCCCGCGAGCCGGGCGCATGCGGCTAGAGCGTCGCATCGTAGGCGTGCTTCAGCCAGGCGGCCACCTCGGAGTCGACCTGGCTGGCCGAGGTGAGCGGGATCCGGGCGGGGAAGTCGGCGCCGAGCTCGGTGGCCGGCCGCAGCCGGGTGCTCGGTGCCGCGTCAGGCATCGGTATGCGCAGACCCAGGTCCACACGGTGCCGGGTGGTCGGCTGCACCACGGCGAAGGTGCGCTGCGGTCCGGACAACGCGACGTGCGTGGTGCGCGTCTGGATGCCCACCTCGTCGAGGTCGCCGGCGTACAGCAGCACGGCGTCCAGAATCGGCCGCAGCAACGGGCGGTCGGCATACTGGGCGTCGATCAATTCGTCGGCGGCCCGCACCGTGGAGTCCGGGTAGCCGAACGTCTCGTGCACGAGAAGCGCGCGCGGGTAGCCGCTGAGCCCCTCGGTCCCCAACCACTCGCGCAGGGCGTGTTCGTCGGGTGGGTCCAACTCCTGGATGCGGGCCAGCCAGTGCTCGAGGCCGCTGCCGGTGGACTGCTGCAACATGCCGATCTCCCAGAGCCGGATCGCGGCCCAGGGCAGTGGCTGCTCGTCGGTCATGCAGGCAGGGTACGCCCGCGGCGCCGCCCGCGCACCGATTCTGCGCCGGCAGCGCCGTGGGTTTCGGCTCGTCGCCTAGATGACGCCCAGCGCGAGCATCGCGTCGGCGACCCTGGTGAAGCCGGCGATGTTCGCCCCGGCCACGTAACTTCCCGGTGTCCCGTACTCGTCAGCGGTTTCCAGGCACCGATCGTGGATGCCGCGCATGATCTCGGCGAGACGGTCCTCGGTGTGCTCGAAGGTCCACGAGTCGCGCGACGCGTTCTGCTGCATCTCCAGCGCGCTGGTGGCCACCCCGCCCGCGTTGACGGCCTTCGCGGGAGCGAACAACACGTTGGCCTCCGCCAACAACCGGGCGGCGTTCGGGGTGGTCGGCATGTTCGCGCCCTCGGCGACGATCTGGCAGCCGTTGCGGATCAGCGCCGCGGCACCGTCGGCGTCGAGTTCGTTCTGGGTCGCGCACGGCAGCGCGATGTCGCACGGAACATCCCAAATCGACCCGCCGGCGACGTGCGTGACGCTTCCCGGGCGCAGGGTCGCGTACTCGGCGATCCGTCCCCGGCGCTCACCCTTGACCTCCTTGAGCAGGGCGAGGTCGATCCCGGACGGGTCGACGACGTAACCGCCGGAGTCCGAGCAGGCGATCACGGTGCCGCCGAGCTGGTGCACCTTCTCGATCGCGTAGATCGCGACGTTGCCCGAGCCGGACACGACGACGCGCTTGCCGTCGAAGCCCTGGCCGGCGGCTGTGAGCATCTCGTCGACGAAGAACACGGTGCCGTAGCCGGTCGCTTCGGTGCGCACCTGGGAGCCGCCCCAGCTCAGTCCCTTGCCGGTCATCGTGCCTGACTCGTAGCGGTTGGTGATGCGCTTGTACTGGCCGAACATGTAGCCGATCTCACGCCCGCCGACGCCGATGTCACCGGCCGGGACATCCGTGTACTCGCCCAGGTGCCGATACAGCTCGGTCATGAACGACTGGCAGAAACGCATCACTTCGGCGTCTGAGCGGCCCTTCGGATCAAAGTCTGACCCGCCTTTTCCGCCGCCGATGGGCAGCCCGGTGAGGGAGTTCTTGAAGATCTGCTCGAAGCCCAGGAATTTCACGATGCCGAGGTTGACGCTCGGGTGGAAGCGCAGGCCGCCCTTGTACGGCCCGAGGGCGGAGTTGAACTCCACCCGGAACCCGCGATTCACCTCGATCTTGCCCGAATCCGTCACCCACGGCACCCGGAAGATGATCTGGCGTTCGGGTTCGCACAGGCGTCGGATCACGGCCGAGTCGGCGTATTGCGGATGCTTGGTCACCACCGGTCCGAGACTCTCCAGAACCTCCCGCACCGCCTGGTGGAATTCGGCTTCGCCCGGGTTCCGGTCGAGGACCTCCTCGAATATTGGAACCAACTGCCTGTCGAGCACCGACATAGATCTCCTTAGTGCATGGGGGAGCCGAAGGCAGCTCGGCGGCTGCGTGATGGGTTCGGCCTTTCCACCGTACCGGCTCCACCCGGCAGGGGCATTCGGGGTGCCCGTTGCCCGTTGCCCGCGCAGCGCGACGCTCAGTCGATCAGGTCGGCGGCGTGCAAGCGGCGCAGCACCTCGACACCGGCCGGCGGGCACCGCTGTTGGTCGGCCGAGGTGGCCCAGTGCACGGCGCTGACCTCGGCGCTGGCCGCGGGTTCATCGGTGGTCTGAGCCCCGAAGACGCTCATCCGCACCAGCCGGCCGTCGGGTTCGCCGTGTGCCTGGATCAGCACGGTGAACAGGAGGTCGAGTTCGGCGGGGTCCAGGCGCACGGTGACCTCTTCCCAGGCTTCCCTGGCGGCCGCCTCCGCCTCGCCCTCGCCGGGGTCGATCTTGCCGCCGGGCATGAACCAGACGTCCCGCCCGCGGGCGGTGACCATGAGCACCCGGCGGTCACGGATGAGTGCGACGGCGGCGACCAGGATGTCGGGGTGCGCGCCGGCGGGCGCGGCCGGAGCGTCGCTCACGCGCGGGCGAAGGCCGAGGCGTCCCGCACCTGCTCGGGGGTCGGCCGCACGCCGGTGTAGCGCTCGAACTGTTCGGCGGCCTGCAGGGCGATGACCTCCGCGCCGGTGATGACGGACTTGCCGGCCGCCCGCGCCGCGAGGATCAGCGGCGTCTCCGCGGGCAGCGCCACGACGTCGAAGACGGTGTCGGCTGCGGCGACGGCCGCGGCAGTGAAGGCGGACTCGGTGGCCTGCGCGCCGCCGGCCATGCCGATCGGGGTGACGTTCACCAGCAGCGGCGCTGTCGCGGTGCCGGGCTCGGCCAGCCAGCTGTAGCCGAGCTCGTCGGCCAGGGCCCGGCCGCGGCTCTCGTTGCGGGCCACGATGGTGCCCGCGGCGAAGCCGGTGTCGCGGAGGGCCGCACCGACGGCCTTGGCCATGCCGCCGGAGCCGCGCAGCAGGAACGGGGTGGCCGGGTCGAGGTTGTTGGCTCTGAGCAGGTCGGCCGCGGCGATGTAGTCGGTGTTGTACGCCCGCAGGTAGCCGTCGTCGTTGACGATGGTGTTCACCGACTGGATGGCCGTGGCCGAGGCGTCGAGTTCGTCCACGAGAGCGATGACATCCTCCTTGAACGGCATCGACACCGAGCAGCCGCGGATGCCGAGCGCCCGCACCCCGGCGATGGCGCCGGCCAGGTCGGTCGAGGTGAACGCCTTGTAGACGAAGTCCAGCCCGAACTGCTCGTAGAGGTAGTTGTGGAACCGGGTGCCGAAGTTGCTCGGTCGCGCGGCCAGCGAGATGCAGAGCCGGGTGTCCTTGTTGAGCGGGGGCTTGGTCGGAGTCGTCAGTGGGGGCTTCGTTGTGTCAGTCATCGCCTCCAATGCTACGGCCCGCCCGGATTTTCACCCGGGCGGGCCGCAGTACTGACGAGGAAGGGACGCTGCTCAGCAGCACCGGCCCTGGGGGTTGGTGTCCTGACGGTCGGTCTGGTCGCGCCAGAACTCCCGTTCGGTCAGCACCGGTGCCGAGGCATCCGTGCCGTGCACCGACTCGTGGTGCGCGCGGTACTTGTCGTAGGCATCCTCACCCATGACCCCTCTGACGTACCAGGCGAGCCCGGCCGCGGCCGAGCGCACCGCGGTGGCGACGCGCATCAGTGCTGGCCTGACATCAGTGCTCGCGAGCCTTGCGCTTGCCGGTCTTCGGGAGGGCGTCCCAGAGGGCCTGGTTGGCCTTCTCGGCCGGCGTGGCCATGATGCCCGCCGGCGCGAAGATCCGCGACGGCACGGCCGGGTCCTCGCTGGTCGAACTGGAGTGGGTCTTCCACGCGTTCCAGGTGGCCTGCAGCGCGGTGAAGATCACGACCACGGCGAGGGTGACGAAGACTATCGAGAGGATGCCCTGCACCATGGTGTTGCGCACCACGGCCTCCATCGCCTCAACCGAGGTGGCCGTGCCGAAGCTCGTCTCCCCGGCGGCCAGGGCATTGGAGAACGCGGCGTTCTGGGCGAAGTAGCCCACCGACGGCACGGTCGAGAAGATCTTCAGGACCGAGGCAGTGATGGTCACGACGGCCGCGAAGCCGAGTGGCAGCGCCACGATCCAGATGTACTTGAACAGTCCGCGCTTGGCCACGATGGCCATACACACGGCGAGGGCGATCGCAGCCAGCAGCTGGTTGGCGATACCGAACAGCGGGAACAGCGTGTTGATGCCGCCGAGCGGGTCGGTGACGCCCATCACGAGCACCGCGCCCCAGGCTGCGACCATGATGCCGGTGCAGATCCAGGCGCCGGTGCGCCAGCTGGTGTCCTTGAACTTCGGGAAGATGTTGCCCAGGCTGTCCTGCAGCATGAACCGCGCGACGCGGGTGCCGGCATCCACTGCCGTGAGGATGAACAGCGCCTCGAACATGATCGCGAAGTGATACCAGAACGCCATCATGCCGCTGCCGCCGGCGACCTGCTGCATGATGTTGGCCAGCCCCACCGACAGGGTCGGGGCGCCACCGGTGCGGGACACGATCGATTCCTCGCCGACGTTGATCGCGGTCTGGGTGAGGAGCTCAGGGGTGACGCTCACGCCGGTCAGGCCCAGGCCGTTCACGAACGCGGCCGCGCCCTGCACGGTGCCGCCGGTGAGGGCGGGTGACGCGTTCATGGCGTAGTAGATGCCCTGGTCGATCGACAGCGCGGCCACGAGGGCCATGATCGCCACGAAGGACTCCATCAGCATGCCGCCGTACCCGATGAACCGGCTCTGGCGTTCCTTCTCGATCAGCTTGGGCGTGGTGCCGGAGGCGATCAGCGCGTGGAATCCGCTCAACGCACCGCAGGCGATGGTGACGAAGAGGAACGGGAAGAGGGTGCCGCTGACGACAGGGCCGGCGCCGCTGGAGGCGAACTCGGTGACCGCGGGAACCAGGATCTCGGGCCGCACGATGATGATCGCGATGGCGAGCATGCCGATGGTGCCGATCTTCATGAAGGTGGAGAGGTAGTCGCGCGGGGCCAGCAGCAGCCAGACCGGCAGGATGGCGGCGATGAAACCGTAGACGATGATGCCGATCGCCAGCGGCACCTTGTCGATGGTGAAGAGGGCCGCGCCCCACGTGGTTTCGCTGATCGCGCCACCGCCGACGATCGCGGCGATGAGCAGCACGAAGCCGATGATCGAGATCTCGGTGACCTTGCCCGGGCGCAGGAAGCGCAGGTAGCAGCCCATGAACAGGGCGATCGGGATGGTCATGCCAACCGAGAAGACGCCCCAGGCGCTCTCGGCGAGGGCGTTGACCACGACGAGGGCGAGGATGGCCACGATGATGACCATGATCGTGAGCGTGGCGAGCAGGGCGGCGGTGCCACCGACCCGGCCGAGCTCGTCGCGGGCCATCTGGCCCAGCGACCGGCCGCCACGGCGCATCGAGAAGAACAGCACCAGGTAGTCCTGCACCGCACCGGCGAACACCACCCCGACGATGATCCAGATCGTGCCGGGCAGGTAACCCATCTGCGCGGCGAGAACCGGGCCCACCAGGGGGCCGGCGCCTGCGATGGCGGCGAAGTGGTGGCCGAAGAGCACCCGGCGGTCGGTGGCGGCGTAGTCCTTGCCGTCGGCCTTGTACTCGGCGGGGGTCGCCCGCCGGTCATCCGGGTGAAGCAGGTGCTTCTGGATGTAGTTGGAGTAGAACCGGTACCCGATCAGGTACGTGCAGATGGCGGCGAAGACGAACCAGATGGCGTTCACGGTCTCGCCGCGGACGACGGCCAGCATCACCCAGCTCAGCCCGCCGAGCAGCGCGATGGCCAGCCAGATCGCGATCTTCACCGGGGTCCAGTGGGCCTCCTCGGCCTCGTGGATTCTGGGATCCAGGGCCACCGGCGGAAGGGCCGGGTCCTGGGTCAGGTCTGGATCGTCGGTTGCGCCTTGCGGAATGCTGGACGTCGCGCCCATCGGTACTCCTCTTTGAGGTACACGGTCTATGAAAACACAGAGAAACTCACAGCATTTTGCCGGGTAACTCGGTAACGGTAACACTCGTCGCGCTCGGCAACGGTGCCATTGGTCCCCCTGGTGACGTGTCGTGAGGTGCGAATGTCACGGATGAGCCGCGCTGGTGAACACATCGTTGAGGGTGACGGTGGTCAGCCCGCGGTCGTGCAGCAGCGCGCGTAACTGCGGGAAAACGTTGGTGACCGGTTCGAAGTTGAGGTGCCCGATCACGATGTGTTGAGGCAGGAACCAGGTGGTCGCGAAATCCACCACCTGTTGTTCGGTGAGGAGCCCCGAGTCCGCCAGCGACCCGTACCAGGTGGTCGGGACCGTGTAACCCAGCGCGGCGGCCAGGGCATCCACCCGAACGTCGTGCACGCCGTACGGCGGCCGGAAGTAGGGCCGGGCGTCGACGCCGTAGGTGTCGCTGAGGAAGTCGTGGTTGCGCTGGAGTTCGGTGGTGACGTCGGCGTCACTGAGGGCGCTGAGGTCGGGGTGTGACCAGGTGTGGTTGCCCAGCTGGATCTGGCCGGTCTGCACGAGCGGCCGGAGCCGGTCGGCGTTGTCGGTCCAGGCGTCGTAACAGCCGGTGACGAAGAAGGTGAGCCTGGTGCCCGTCTCGGCGGCGAAGCGGATGTACCGGGCCAGCACCTCGCTGCTGGAGCCGTCGTCGACGGTCCAGGCCAGCAGGGTGCCCTCGCCGGGCAGGTCGGACAGGGTGCCGGGCGGCACCGGAACCCGCACCAGACCGGGCGCGGGCTGGGCGACGGGCACGGGCGGCGGTACCGCGCCGGGCAACGGCCGGGGGAGCGGGCTGGGAGTCGGTGGCGTCGTCGTTGCCGGGACGCTCGGGCGCGGGTCGGCTGCGAGGGTCGCGCAGCCGGCAAGGGTGAGGGAAAGGCCAAGCGAGGCCAGCACGGTGCGCCGGGTGAGGGCGGGGTCCTGCCGCACGGCGGTCCTCCCCCCGGAGCCGGTCGTTGGAGCCGATGGAAAGCCAGAACAAGCCGGGCGTGAGTCGAACGAGTCGAAGATATCGCCGCTGCCGGCCGCTGACAACGCCCGTAATCGGGGGCCGTGCCCGCATCGCTAAAATGGACGAATCCGTACCCGGGCCTCTGCCCGGTATTTTGACCATCCTTTTGGACCATTGGAGCCACCGTGGCCGCACTTTCCCGTCTTGATTCCGTCATCGCCCTCGCCCGCCACCGCGGCTTCGTCTTCCAGGCCGGTGAGATCTACGGCGGCAGCCGGTCGGCCTGGGACTACGGGCCCCTCGGTGTGGAGCTGAAGGAGAACATCAAGAAGCAGTGGTGGCGGTTCATGGTCACCAGCCGCGACGACGTCGTGGGCCTGGACTCCTCGGTCATCCTGCCGCGCAAGGTCTGGGAGGCCTCCGGCCATGTCGAGGTCTTCTCCGACCCGCTGGTGGAGTGCACCAGCTGCCACAAGCGCTTCCGCGAGGACCACCTGGTGGAGGAGTTCGAGGAGAAGAAGGGCCGCGCCCCCGAGGGCGGCATCGACGGCATCGCCTGCCCCAACTGCGGCAACCGGCACACCTGGACCGAGCCGCGCGCATTCTCGGGCCTGCTCAAGACCTTCCTCGGCCCGGTCGACGACGAGGCCGGCATGCACTATCTGCGCCCGGAGACCGCGCAGGGCATCTTCGTGAACTTCGCCAACGTGCTCCAGGCGGCGCGCATGAAGCCCCCGTTCGGCATCGGCCAGATCGGCAAGAGCTTCCGCAACGAGATCACCCCCGGAAACTTCATCTTCCGCACCCGCGAGTTCGAGCAGATGGAGATGGAGTTCTTCGTCGAGCCCGGCAGTGACGAGGAATGGCACCAGTACTGGATCGACCAGCGGATGAGCTGGTACACGGGTCTGGGCATCAACATCGAGAACCTCCGCCTGTTCGAGCACCCCGCGGAGAAGCTCTCGCACTACTCCAAGCGCACCGTCGACATCGAGTACCGCTTCGGCTTCTCCGGCAGCGAGTTCGGTGAACTCGAGGGTGTCGCCAACCGCACCGACTTCGACCTCAAGACGCACTCGGAGGCGTCGGGCAAGGACCTCTCCTACTTCGACCAGACCAAGAACGAACGCTGGGTCCCCTATGTGATCGAGCCCGCTGCCGGCCTGACCCGCTCGCTGATGGCGTTCCTGGTGGATGCGTACCACGAGGAAGAAGTGCCCAACGCGAAGGGCGGCGTCGACAAGCGCACCGTGCTCAAGCTCGACCCGCGCCTGGCCCCGATCAAGGCCGCCGTGCTGCCGTTGAGTCGCAACGAGGCCCTCTCACCGATGGCCCGCTCGCTGGCCGCGCGCCTGCGCGAATCGTGGAACGTGGACTTCGACGACGCCGGCGCCATCGGCCGTCGTTACCGCCGCCAGGACGAGATCGGCACGCCGTACTGCATCACGGTGGACTTCGACTCGCTCGAGGACCAGGCCGTCACCGTGCGTGACCGCGACACCATGGCGCAGGAGCGGGTGCCCCTGGCCGAGCTCGATGCCTACCTGGCCGTGCGCCTGCGCGGAGCGTAACCCGCCCCATCCGGCGCCTGACCCGCTTGAGCGTTTCGCGGGTCGGGCGCCGCTGTGCGCGTGGCACGCCACCCGCAGAGCGGCGCCGCACCCGCATAACTCCGGATGCTGCGCCTCCGGGCTACCGTGACGGCCGGGTCAGGACGCGGTGTCGGAGACGCCGGCCGCGCCGGGCAGCCCGACGGGCGCCGCCGCGGTCTCCGGCAGGGTCACCTCGATGCCGAACAGGGCGTCGAGCCCGCCGAGGAACGCTTCCTGATCGCCGGCGCGGGCCAGCTCGCGGGAACGCACCATGGGCGTGTGCAACAACACCCCGGCGAGGTGCCGCAGGGCGGATTCGGTCTGCTCGCTGGTGTCACCGCGCCGCCTGGCCCGCTCGATCTCCCCGTCGAGGATGTCGAAGACGTGCGAACGCAGCGCCACGACGGCGGGCGCCAGGCTCTGCTCCTCGGCCACGGCCGAGAACTTCCTGGCGGCGCGGCCCACCAGCTCTCGCGCCTCGCTGGTGGCGTTGAGCTGTTCGAGCGGGGCGTGGATGCGGATGGTCTCGAGGTCGAGCAGCTCCACCCCGGGCACGTCGCTGACGTCGGGGTCGACGTTTCGCGGCAGGCCGAGGTCGATGACCAGCTGGCGGGCCGCCTCGGCCTCGGAACCGACGGGACAGGAGCGCACGGGACCGGCCTCGGCAACCGGCGCACCGACACCGGCGTGCGTCGCGGCGAGGAGCGCCCGGCCGGCGGTGAGGATGCCCGCATCGATGACGTGGTGATCGACGGTGGTGCAGGTGAGGATCAGGTCGGCCAGGGCGGTCTCGGCGGCCAGGGAATCGGCATCCGTCGACACGGCCGAGATGTCGTGGGCCACGGCGAACTTCTCGGCCCGGCCCGACGACGAGTAGACCCGCACGTCGGTGACGCCGAGTTCACGGAGGGCCGCCAGCGAGGCGCCGGCGTACCGGCCGGTGCCCACGAGCAGCACCCGGGTGTGTGCCCAGTCGGTGACCCGGCTCTCGGCCAGTTCAAGCGCCAGACGCACCAGGGAGCGGCCGGCGGCGCCGATGCCGGTGTGGTTCTTCACGCCGCGGGAGGTCTGCGAGGCGCGCTGGAACAGGCGCTCCAGCTCGGGGCTGGTGGTGCCGGCGGCGCGGGCCTCCTCGAGGGAGCGCCGCACCTGGCCGGCGATCTCGCCCTCGCCGACGACCACGGACTCGAGTCCGCTGGTCACGGCGAAGAGATGCTCGGCCACGCCGTTGCCGTGCACAAGGTCAAGGGTGTCGCGCAGCAGCGCGGCGCTCACGCCGGTGCTCTCGCTCACGGCGTCGATCGCGGCGTAGACCGCGGGAAGCGGGGAGACCCCGAACGGTTCGTCGAGGTCGAGGTAGGCCTCGAAGCGGTTGCAGGTGGCCACGACCACGGCCCCGCTGAGGGCATCGTGCCCCGTGAGCATCCCGCCCGCTGCCGAGTCGGCGCCCACAGACAGCTTTTCGAGCACGTCAAAGCTGGAGTTCTTGTGGTTCGCGGACAAACAAATCAACACCGCTTGATTCTACGGTGTGTGCAACAACACCTCGAATCGTTCCCCCGGCCGATGTAGAGGACAATCGAGAGTGATGAACCTCGCGACGACACACCCACTTTCTTCCGGCCTCACCGCAGACTCCCGGCTCGTGCGGGCATACCAGGGCACCCGTCCGGACGTGACTCCGGTCTGGTTCATGCGCCAGGCCGGCCGCTCGCTGCCCGAGTACCGCGAGCTGCGGGTGGGCACCCGGATGCTCGACGCCTGCCTGGACCCCGCCATGGCCAGCGAGATCACCCTGCAGCCGATCCGCCGGCACGGTGTCGACGCGGGCATCCTGTTCAGCGACATCGTGGTGCCCCTCAAGCTCGTGGGCGTGGACGTGGAGATCGTGGCCGGCAAGGGCCCGGTGCTCGCCAAGGCCGTGCGCACCGCGGCGGATGTCGACAGTCTCACCGCGCTCGACCCCGCCGTGCTCGACACGGCATTGGCCCCGATCAGGGAGGCCGTCGCGCTCACCGTCGCTGCGCTGGGCTCGACCCCGCTGATCGGTTTCGCCGGGGCGCCGTTCACCCTCGCCGCGTACATCGTCGAGGGTGGACCGTCCAAGGACCACATCCACGCCCGCACGCTCATGCACTCGGATCCGGACGCGTGGGCCCGGCTGATGGCCTGGACCGCCGAGGTCACCGGCCGGTTCCTCCGCGCCCAGGTGCTCGCCGGCGCCAGCGCTGCGCAGCTGTTCGACTCCTGGGCCGGCGCCCTCTCGCTCAACGACTACACCCGCTTCGTCGCCCCGGCGTCCACCGCCGCGATCGCGCACGTGCGCGACCTCACCTACACGGAACCCGCCGCCGACGCGGCCGCCGATCCGGAGTCGATCCGGCGCAACGTACCCGTCGTGCACTTCGGCGTCGGCACCGGCGAATTGCTCAAGGCCATGCACGGCATCGGCGCCGACGTCGTCGGGGTGGACTACAGGGTGCCGCTGGATGAGGCCAGCCGGCGCCTCGGCGGTGTCGTGCCGGTGCAGGGCAACATCGACCCCGCCCTGCTGAACGCGCCCTGGCCGGTGCTGGAAGCACACGTTCTCGACGTGCTCGAGCGCGGCCGCACGGCGCCGTCCCACGTGCTCAACCTGGGCCACGGTGTGCCGCCGGAGACGAACCCCGACGTGCTCACCCGGCTCGTGGAGTTCGTGCACAGCACGACGTCGAGTACCTCCAGCGCGTCCTAGAACACCGCTCACTCGAGCACGTGCCGGCGGTAGCCGCCGGCGGAAAGCAAGGTCATGAAGGACGTTCTGGTCATCGGCGGAGGTGTCGCCGGTCTGGTGGCCGCCCGCGAGTGCGCCCACCTCGGGCTCAGCGTTGTCGTGCTGGAGACCGCAGACGCGCCGGGCGGAGCCGTGGCCGGCCACGAGGTCGCCGGCCTCCGGCTCGATGCCGGTGCGGAGAGCTTCGCCGTGCGCGGCAACACCGTGGCGGCCTTCATCGCCGACCTCGGCCTCACCGCCGAGATCATCGAACCGAACCCGGCCGGGGCCTGGCTGCACCTGCCGCCGCACCGGCCCGGCGGAGCCCCGATGTCGGTGCCGCTGCCCAAGGCCGGCGTGCTCGGCATTCCGGGCTCACCGCTAGCCGAGGACGTGCGCCGCGCGATCGGCTGGTCCGGCGCCCTGCGCGCCTACGCCGACAGGCTGATGCCGGTGCTCAAGATCGGCCGTGAGCAGAGCCTCGGTGAGCTCGTCGGCAAACGGATGGGCACCAAGGTGCTCGAACGCCTGGTCAACCCGGTCGCCGGCGGCGTCTACGCCACCGCGGCCGCCGACCTCGAGGTCGACGTCGTGGCCCCTGGCCTCAACCGCGCCCTCACCACGGCCGGGTCGCTCTCCGGCGCCGTCACGGCTCTCCGCACCGCCGCACCGGCCGGTTCCGCCGTCCGCGGGCTGAACGGCGGCATGCACCGCCTCGTCGCCGCCCTCGTCACCGATCTCGACACCTACGACGTCGAGATCCGCACGAGCACCGCCGCGACCGGCCTCACGCCCGTTGACACCGCAGAAACCGGCGCCGACGGCACCGTGACGACCACCCGCACGTGGGCCGTCCGGCTTGCCCCGACGGCGGATGCCGAGGCCGCGGCCGACGCCGAGCCGGGCACCCTCGAAGCCCGGCAGGTCATCCTCGCCGTGCCGGCGGCAGCCGCCCTGGCCCTGCTGGCCCCGCTTGGCGCCGAATTCGCCGCTCTCGCCGCCCTGGACTGGCCGGAACCGGCCGCCGTGGAGCTCGCCACACTGGTGCTCGACGCCCCGGTGCTGGACGCGCATCCGCGCGGCACCGGCGCGCTCGTGGCGGAGGGGACCCCTGGCGTCACCGCCAAGGCGATCACCCACGTCACCGCCAAGTGGGCCTGGGTGGATGCCCTCACGCCGCCCGGCCGGCACATCGTGCGGCTCTCCTACGGACGCGCCGGCGCCCCGGTGCCGACCCTCGGCCTCAGCGACGACCAGCTGCAGCAGCTCGCCGTGCAGGACGCCGCCGCGATCCTCGGGGTGGACCTCGCCAACAGTCAGGTGGCCGGTTTCGCCCGCACGCTGTGGGCCGACGGCCTCTCGCCGGCCACGATCGGCGCGCCCGAACGCATCCGCCGGGTGCGGGAGGTCGTCGAGACCACGCCCGGCCTCGACGTGACCGGTGGCTGGCTCTCCGGCACCGGCCTGGCCTCGGTGATACCCGACGCCCTCGCGGCGGGTATCCGGGTCAGGCGGGCAGTGCTAGACCTCTGATCAGGAGTCTTTTAGGTGCCGTACACATGTGCCTCCCCGGGCTGGGGGGCTACGCTGGCAACTCATGAACGTATAGGAATGGAGTCACAATGCGGGGAAAGCTTCTTTTCATCACGGGTGGCCTCGTGGGCTATGTGCTGGGTGCACGCGCCGGACGTCAGCGCTACGACCAGATCGCGTCGGCCGCCTCGGACCTGTGGAACCGGCCGCCCGTGCAGAGGCGCGTGAACGAGGTCAAGGACTTCGCCCTCGAGCGTGTCGGCGACGTTCCCGGCGCACTCTACGAAGCGGGCAAGAAGGTCGCTTCTGCAGTGTCGAACAAGACCGACAAGATCAAGGGCGCCCCGGCCACCGGCATGTCCGGCGCCGCCACCGCGGCCACGAAGGCCGCCGCATCCGCCACGAAATCGGCCAAGGCGGCGGCGGATTCTGCCACCTCCGCGGCTGATTCCGCGAAGGCCGCCGACGACACCTCGGCCGCGCAGTAATCTCACAGACGACAGTCCAAGGAAGGATGCCAGTGAGCAACAGCGGGTACAACCCCAAGAGCAAGCAGTCACTGTTCACGCTCCTCAGCGAGCTTCCCGGTCAGATCGTGGATCTGGTCAAAGCCGAGATCGACGCCTTCAAGGCCGACATCTCCGGCAAGGCCAAGAACGTCGGCATCGGCCTGGGCCTGTTCATCGGTGCCGCGGTGTTCGGCTTCTTCGCGATCATCGTGTTCATCGCCCTGGCCGTGATCGCTCTCGACCTCGTGCTGCCGCTTTGGCTGGCCGCCCTCATCGTGGCCGTCGCGCTGCTCCTGATCGCGGTGATCCTGGCCCTGATCGGGCTCAACCGGGTCAAAAAGGGCACCCGCCACGACCCGGATGGCGTGACCGCGAGCATCCAGAAGGACGTCGACGCATTCAAGGGAGTTGGCGAGTATGAGCACTGACAAGAGCCCGGAGACCACGCCGGAACACCGAAGCACCGCCGAGTTGCGCTCCGAAGCCGACCGGGCGCGTGCCGCGCTCGCCGGCACGCTGGACGCCATCGAGTACAAGCTCAATGTGCCCAAGCAGATCAAGATCAATACCCGGCGCTTCACCCTCGGGTTGCACAGGCTCGGCGATGACAACCCTCTCGCCCTGGCCGGCGTCGCCCTGGGTGCTGCCGCGGCAGCCGGAACAATCGTGTGGTGGGGCGTGAAAACGGTCCTCGAGCGCCGCTGAGCGCGCGGGTGGGCGGGTCTACTTTTGGCTCTCCGGGCAAAGCGGTGGAGACTAGTACACATGACTCACCCGGCTGCCGGAGAGGCAGTAGACATGACCACGCCCACCCCCGCTACACACACCTCATCAGAGGCTGAACCCACCGAGGCCTCGCCCTCCGGATTCACCCTCTTCACGGTGCTGCGCAAGGACCCGGCCAACCCCGACGACCTCGACGGTCGCGACGTGCCGCGGTTCGTCGACGAACTCGACGACATCATCGCCCTGGTCGAGGCCGAGGGCGTGACCCTGCGCGGGATCTACGACGTCTCCGGCCTCCGCGCCGATGCCGACGCGATGCTCTGGACCCATGCTGATGAGGCTCAGACCTTGCAGTGGGCCAACCGGGAGCTGCGCCGCAGCCGCCTGCTCAAGAGCCTGCTGCCCACCTGGAACGCCATGGGTGTGCACCGCGACGCCGAGTTCAACAAGAGCCACGTGCCCGGCTTCCTGCGCGGCGTCGAGCCCAAGGCCTGGCTCACCGTCTACCCCTTCGTGCGCAGCTTCGAGTGGTATCTGCTGCCCGAGGCCGAGCGCAGCAAGATGCTCGCTGACCACGGCCGCAAGGGTGCCGCGTTCCGCGGCGCCATCGCCAACACAGTGTCGTCGTTCGCGCTGGGCGACTACGAGTGGCTGCTGCCGATCGAGTCCGACGAGCTCACCGAGCTTGTCGACCTGATGCGGGAGCTCCGCGCCACGGAGGCCCGTCGTCATGTGCGCGAGGAGGTGCCGTTCTACACCGGACGGCGCATCTCGACCGCCGAGCTTGTGGAGGTCCTGCAGTAATGACGAACTACGACGCCATCCTGCTCGCCGGCTTCGGCGGACCAGAGGGCCAGGACGACGTGATCCCGTTCCTGCGCAACGTCACCCGTGGCCGCGGCATCCCGGAGGAACGCCTCGAAGAGGTCGCGGTGCACTACCGCCACTTCGGCGGCATCAGCCCGATCAACCAGCAGAACCGCGTGCTGCGCGCCGCCCTGCAGGCCGAACTGGACCGTCGCGGCATCAACCTGCCGGTGATCTGGGGCAACCGCAACTGGGCGCCCTACCTGCCGGACACCATCGCCGAGGCGCACGCCAACGGCCAGGACCGCCTGCTCGCCATCGCCACCAGCGCGTACAGCTCCTACTCCGGCTGCCGCCAGTACCGGGAGGACTTCGCCCAGGCGCTGGACACCACCGGACTGACCGGCACCGTGCAGATCGACAAGATCCGCCAGTTCTTCGACCACCCCGGCTTCGTCACCCCGTTCATCACCGGTGTGCGCCAGGGCCTGGCTGACGTCGAAGCCGCGAACCCCGGCATCAACCTCAGCACCGAGGTCGAGGTGCTGTTCAGCACCCACTCGATCCCGTCCACGGATGCCGCCAAGAGCGGGCCCGCCGAGCGCGGCTTCGGGGAGGGTGGCGCATACGCCGCCCAGCACCTGGCCGTCGCCGACGTGGTCATGCAGGGCCTCGAGTCCCCGTGGCAGCTGGTCTACCAGTCCCGCAGCGGCCCGCCCAGCATGCCGTGGCTCGAGCCCGACATCAACGACGCCATCGCGCTGCTGCCGGCGCGCGGCATCCGCGCCGTCGTCATCGTGCCACTCGGCTTCGTCAGCGACCACATGGAGGTCATGTGGGACCTCGACAACGAGGCCACCGAAACGGCGAAGGAACACGGCCTGTTCTCGGTGCGGGTGCCCACCCCCGGCGCTGACCCGGTCTACGTGAGCGGCTTGATCGACCTCGTCGAGGAACGTCTCAACGACGTGCCCGTTGAGGGCCGTCCAGCCCTGACCGACCTCGGCCCCTGGTACGACATCTGCCGGCCGGGCTGCTGCGAGAACGTGCGCCTCGGTTTCAAGCCGGCCGTCGCCGGTGTAGCGCCGTGAGCACCATCCGCGTCGGCACCCGGGGCAGCGCCCTGGCCATGGCCCAGACCACGGCCGTCGCCAACCGCATCCAGGCCGCGACCGGTGGCGAGGTGGAGATCATCCCGATCACCACGCACGGCGACGTGTCCCGTGAATCCCTCTCCAGCCTGGGCGGCACCGGCGTCTTCGCCAGTGCCCTGCGCGAGGCCCTGCTGAACGACGAGTGCGACGTTGTCGTGCATTCGTTCAAGGACCTGCCCACCGAGGAGTACCCGGGCCTCGTCATCGGCGCCACGCCCAAGCGCGCCGATGCCAGGGACGTACTCTGCGCCAGGGAGGGCTACACCCTGGCCACCCTGCCCGAGGGCGCCACGGTCGGTACCGGGTCTCCCCGCCGCGCGGCGCAGCTGCGCGCCCAGCGTCCCGACCTGGAGGTCGTCGACATCCGCGGCAACGTCGGCACCCGGCTCGCGCTCGTCGCCGACGAGAAGCTGCACGCCGTAGTGCTCGCCGCGGCGGGCTTGGGCCGCCTGGGCCTGCTGGAGAACATGGCCACCGACTACCTGGAACTCTCCGACTGGCCCACCGCGCCGGGGCAGGGCGCCCTGGCCATCGAGGTGCGCCAGGGTAAGCCGGACCGCCTGCTCACCAAGGCCCTCGCCGTGCTCAACCACGCCACCACCCAGGCCACAGTGACGGCCGAGCGCCACGTGCTCGCCCGACTCGAGGCCGGCTGCGCGGCCCCGATCGGGGCCACCGCTGTGCTCGACGACGGCCTGCTGTTCCTCACCGCCACCGTGTACAGCCCGGACGGCACCCGCCGGATCACCGCATCGCACGCGGCGACCCCCGAGTCGCACTCCGCTGTCGACCTGCAGGATGCCGCTCTCGACGTCGCCGAGCGCGCCGCCCGAGAGCTTCTGGCCGGCGGGGCCGCCGAGATCGCCCCGCTGTCGGTGACCCTGTGAGCGCCGTGCGGCACAATCCGGACAAGCCGTTGGCCGGCTGGCGGGTCCTCGTGCCCCGCGGCGGGCCCTGGGGTGACCAGGTGGCCGCGAACCTGCGCTCGCGCGGCGCCATGCCGATCGTCGCTCCGATGATCAACTTCGCGCCCACCGACGACGCCGCGTCCCTCGACACGGCCCTGGCCAAACTCGCCGCCGGCGACTTCGACTGGATGACCGTCACCAGCGCCACCACCGTCGATGTGCTCTCCTCCCACCGGGCCGTCGTGGCGCCGGGCACCCGCATCGCCGCGGTCGGCGAGACCACCGCCGCCGCGCTCGTGGCCGCGGGCTATCACGTCGACATCGTCCCGTCCGAGGACAACTCGGCCAAGGGCCTGCTCGCCGACTGGGAAGCCGCCACCCACGGCGTCATCCCGCTTCGCATCCTCACCCTGCGGTCCGAGATCGCCAAACCGCTGCTCACCGAGGGCCTGCGCCGCATCGGTCACGACGTCGAGTCCGTCGTGGCCTACCGCACCGTCGGGGTGCCGGTCTCCGACCGGGTCGTCGCCGACATCAAGGCAGGACGGGTGCACGCGGTCCTGGTCACCAGCGGGAGCGTCGCGCAGCAGGTGCAGGATCAGCTCGGCCCGATTCCCCGGACCACCCTGGTCGCCTGTATCGGCCCGCGCACGGCGAAGGATGCGGCGGCCATCGGTCTGCGCGTGGACGTGATCGCCGACGAGCGCAGCGCCGAGTCCCTCATCGAGGCTCTCGTGGGTCTCGCTCCCCGGGACCTGTAGAACAGCTGGGAGTGCATTGCACGTTGTGCGTCGTTGCACTTAGTGTAAGTATGTGATTCCGCCCCTCATCGCCCCCGATCGGCGGGCCGACATCAAGGCACGGCATCGTCGGGCGATCCTGGATGCCGCCGACGCGCTGATCCGCGAACGGGGCAAGCCTCAATTCAGTGTCAACGAACTCGCCGACCGTGCCGACGTCTCCCGGCGCACGGTATTCAATCACTTCACCTCGCTCGACGACGTGATCATGACGACCTGCACCCGGTTGCTCGGCGTCACCGTCGACGACTTCCGGGCGGCAACGCGGGCGACGCCCGCGGGCGATGGCAGTCGGGTGGCTCTCTTCGACGAGATCACCACGGCCCTTCGTGCCGTCGACCTGCCCACCGTGGTCGCCTACCTCTGGGGCGTCCTCGCCGCGGATGGCGAGAACGGCCGCTCCCAGCACGCTCTCACCGACGTCTTCACCCGCGCCACCGAGCAGCTCTCCGCCGAGATCGCCGATCGCAGCACCGCCATCGACGCGTTCGAGGTGGCGATCCTGGTCAGCACGGTGATGAACGGCGTCGCGGTCGTGTCGGTGCACTGGATCGCCACGACGGGCGCCACGCTCGACGAGTCCTCCCGGACGGTGTGGGACGACCTGCTCAACCGCCTCATCGCCACCATCCGAATGGGCTACTCGGCGTCCAGCTGACCCACACCCTCCTCGAACTTCTGTACCCACTCTCTTCCCGATGACGCGATGCGAGTTCCCCTCCCGTCACTAGGCAAACACGAAAGAACCTGAGGATTATGGCATCCCTTCTCTACCGACTCGGTCGGTTCTCCGCCCATCGGGCCTGGCTGGTCATCGTCGCGTGGGTGGTCATTCTCGGCCTCGCCGGCGGCGCCTTCGCCCTCTTCGGTGGCACTCTCACCTCGGCGGTGAGCATCCCCGGCACCGCCACCCAGAAGGTGAGCGACGAGCTCGCCGAGAAGTTCCCCGCCGCCAGCGGTGGTCGGGGCTCCGTCGTCTTCACCACCACCGACGACACGGCGTTCACGGCCGAGCAGAAAACGGCGATCGGCGAGCTGCTCGCCGACACCGTCGAGCTCGACAACGTGACGTCGAGTACCAACCCCTTCGACACGCAGGCGCAGATCGACGGCCAGGCGCAGCAGATCATCGACGGCCGCCAGCAGATCGTCGACGGAACGACCCAGATCGATGCCGGGCAGGCGCAGATCGACGCGGCCACCTCCCAGCTCGCTGCCGGTCAGGCACAGCTCGACGTCGCCCGCAGCCAGGCGGAGGCGGCCGGACAACTCGCCGCCGCCCAGCCGGCGCTGGATGAGCAGCAGGCCCAGCTTGACGCGGGCGCTGCAGCCATCGCCGAGCAGCAGGCCACTCTCGATGCGGGCCGCACCGCCCTGGAGACGCAGAGCACCACCCTGGAACAGGGCTCCGACCTGCTCGACCTGGCCGCGGGCATCCGCCAGGTATCGGACGATGAGACGACCGCGGTCGCGAGCCTGCAGTTCGACACGTCGCTCAACCAGGTTCCGGCCGAGTCGAAGGAGGCGGTTGTCGAAGAGATGGAGAACGCCCAGATCGACGGCGTCGTCGCCGAGGTGTCCAACGAGATCGCCGCCAGCATTCCCGAGATCCTCGGCCCGGGCGAGATCGGCGGCGTGATCATCGCGGCCGTCGTGCTGTTCGTCATGCTCGGCACACTGATCGGTGCGGGTCTTCCGCTGGTGAACGCGCTCATCGGCGTCGGTGTCGGCGTGCTCGCGTCGCTCGCCCTGTCCGGCAGCGTCGAGATGCTCTCCGTCACCCCGGTCCTGGGCGTCATGCTCGGGCTCGCGGTCGGCATCGACTACTCGCTCTTCATCCTCAACCGGCATCGCACCCAGTTGCGCAGAGGGGTAGAGCTGCAGGAGTCGATCGGACTGGCGAACGGCACCTCCGGCAACGCCGTGGTGTTCGCCGGCGCCACCGTGCTCATCGCCCTGCTCGCCCTCAACCTCACCGGCATCCCGTTCCTGGGCCTGATGGGCACCGTCGGCGCCGTCTGTGTCTTCGTGGCGATCCTCGTCGCGATCACCCTGACGCCGGCGCTGCTGGGCCTGGTCGGCGAGAAGATCCTCACCAAGAAGGCACGCGCGCACATCGGCACCCCCTCCGCCAAGGTCTCGGCGCCGATCAAGCCGATGAACACCCTGCGCGCCGTCGTGACCGTGATCGCGGGCATCGCCGTGCTGCTGATCGTGGCAATCCCCGCGCTGTCCATGCGCCTGGGGCTCCCCGCCGGCTCGTCCGAGCCGCTGGACTCGAGTGCGTACCGGGCCTACAAGCTCGTCGACGACAAGTTCGGCGCCGGCGTCAACGGCCCGCTGCTCGTGGTCGCCGACCTCGAGACGGCCATCACCGACGACGAGCTCATCGCCGAACAGGTGCGCATCGGAACCGCGCTGAAGGCGGAGAACGACGTCGTCGCGGTCGCACCGATCGGTGCGTCGGACGACGACCTGCTGCTCGCCTTCCAGGTCATCCCCGCGGATGGGCCGAACAGCGAGTCCACCGAGCAGCTGGTGCGCGACCTGCGAGGCCTCGACATCGACGGGGTCAGTTCCCTCGGCGTCGCCGGCAACGCATCCGGCAACATCGACGTCAGCGAGAAACTCGCCGACGCTCTGCCGCTGTACCTGCTCGTGGTCGTCGGACTCTCGTTGATCATCCTGATCTTCGTGTTCCGCTCGATCCTGGTGCCGATCACCGCGACCCTCGGCTTCGTATTGTCGTTGTTCGCCTCGTTCGGCGCGATCACGGCGGTCTTCCAGTGGGGCTGGCTCGGAGCGCTGTTCGGCATCCATGACCCGGGGCCCATCCTGAGCTTCCTGCCCATCCTGGTTGTCGGCGTGCTGTTCGGCCTGGCGATGGACTACCAGCTGTTCCTGGTCAGCGGCATGCGTGAAGCGTACGCCCACGGCGCACCGGCCCGGATGGCCGTGCAGCGCGGTTTCCACGCCGGCCGCACGGTGGTCATCGCCGCGGCGCTGATCATGGCCTCGGTCTTCTCCGGTTTCGTGTTCTCGAACTCGGTGATGATCCAGTCGATCGGCTTCGGGCTCGCCATCGGCGTGCTCCTGGACGCCTTCGTGGTGCGGTTGCTCATCATCCCGGCCGTGATGCACCTGCTGGGTGACGCGGCCTGGTGGCTGCCGAAGTGGCTGGACCGCATCCTGCCCAACGTCGACGTGGAAGGCGCATCGCTCGAGCGCACGCACCCGGTGCACCCGGCGGATGAGCCCGAGCTCGTCACCACCCCGCGCGTCTAAGCGCGCACCCCGCTCGGCCCACGGCGCGGCTCGATTCCTCACGGATCGGGCCGCGCCGTTTCCGCACCCTGCTGGCCACGCCCCTTGGCCACACTCCCTGGCCCGCCCTCCCCAGGCCCGCGCACTCAGGCTGGAGGCCTAGGCTGGTCGGGTGATAAACCCCGTCATCCGCCCGCGACGACTGCGCAGCACCCCCGCACTCCGCCGCCTGGCCAGCGAAACCCGTGTCCACCCCGCCGAGCTCGTTCTGCCGCTCTTCGTGCGTGAGGGCAACGAGTCCACCCCGATCTCGTCGATGCCGGGCATCGTGCAGCACAGCGTCGACGGCGCCCGCCGCGCCGTGGCCGAGGCCGCCGCGGCCGGCATCGGGGGAGTGATGCTCTTCGGCGTCCCCGCCGTGCGCGATTCCACCGGCACCGGCGCCACCGATCCAGACGGCATCCTCAACGTCGCCACCCGCGCCGTGGTCGCCGAGGTGGGCGATGCCCTGGTGGTGCAGACCGACCTGTGCCTGGACGAATTCACCGACCACGGCCACTGCGGTGTGCTCGCCGCCGACGGTTCCGTCGACAACGACGCCACGCTGCTGCGCTACAACGACATGGCGCTGGCGCAGGCCGAGGCCGGCTCGGCGCTGCTGGGCCTGTCCGGCATGATGGACGGCCAGGTTGCCTCCGTGCGCGCCACCCTCGACGCCGCCGGCTACGCCGACACCGCCGTGCTGGCCTACTCGGCCAAGTACGCCTCCGCCTACTACGGCCCGTTCCGCGAGGCCGTGCAGTCCACCCTCGTCGGCGACCGCCGGACCTATCAGCTCGACCCCGCCAACCGCCGCGAGGGCGTGCGCGAGGCCCGCATCGACATCGATGAGGGTGCCGACGTCGTCATGGTCAAGCCAGCAGGCAGCTACCTCGACGTGCTCGCCGAGGTCGCCGCGATGAGCGAGGTCCCGGTCTGGGCGTACCAGGTCTCCGGCGAATACGCCATGATCGAGGCCGCCGCCGCGCAGGGTTGGATCGACCGCCGCCGTGCCATCGAGGAGTCGGTGCTCAGCATCCGCCGGGCCGGCGCCGACGCCATTCTCACCTACTGGGCAGTCGAACTCGCCGCCTGGCTCACCGAAACGGATGCCCGATGACGCACACCACCCACAACGACGAACTCTTCGCCCGCGCACAGCTCTCCATCCCGGGCGGTGTCAACTCGCCGGTGCGCGCCTTCCGCTCGGTCGGCGGCACCCCGCTGTTCCTGGTGAAGGCGGCCGGCGCCTACGTCACCGACTCCGACGGCCGGGAGTATGTCGACCTGGTCAGCTCCTGGGGTCCGGCGATCCTCGGCCACGCGCATCCCGCCGTCGTCGGCGCCGTGCAGGAGGCCGCCGCACTCGGGCTCTCCTTCGGGGCCTCCACCCCTGGCGAGACCGTGCTGGCCGAGCTGATCAAGAGCCGGGTCGGCGCGATCGAGAAGCTGCGCCTGGTCTCCACCGGAACCGAGGCCACCATGACGGCCATCCGCCTGGCCCGCGGCTTCACCCAGCGTGACCTGCTGATCAAGTTCGCCGGCCACTACCACGGCCACTCCGACGGTCTGCTGGCCGAGGCCGGCTCCGGCCTGGCCACCCTCGCGCTGCCCGGCTCGGCCGGCGTCACCGCGGCCACCGCGGCGCAGACCCTGGTGCTGCCGTACAACGACCTGGGCGCCGTGCGCGCCGCGTTCGAGGCGTACCCCGGTCAGATCGCCGCGGTGATCACCGAGGCCGCCGCCGCGAACATGGGCGTCGTCGCCCCGGATGCCGGCTTCAACGCGGCCCTCTGCGACCTCGCCCACGAATACGGCGCGCTGCTCATCGTCGACGAGGTCCTCACCGGCTTCAGGGTGCACCCGGGCGGCTACTGGGCGTTGCAGGCCGAGGACGGCGAGAGCTACACGCCGGACCTGTTCACCTACGGCAAGGTCATCGGCGGCGGCCTGCCGGTCGCCGCGCTCGGTGGCCGGGCCGACGTGATGGACTTCCTCGCCCCGGCCGGGCCGGTCTACCAGGCCGGAACGCTCTCGGGCAACCCGGTGGCCGTGGCCGCCGGCATCGCCACCCTCACCGCGGCCGACGGCCACGTGTACGAGCGCCTGAACGAGACCGCCCAGCTGCTCTCCGAGGCCGTCTCCGGTGCGCTCTTCGCCGAGGGAGTCGCGCACAGCGTTCAGCACGCGGGTAACCTGTTCAGCTTCGTCTTCGGTCAGGAAGCCGCGATCACGCCGCCGCGCAGCTACGCCGAGGTGCAGCGCCAGGAAACCTACCGGTACGGGCCGTTCTTCCACTCCATGCTCGAAAGCGGCATCTCCCTGCCGCCGTCGGTGTTCGAGGCCTGGTTCGTCTCCGCCGCGCACGACGGCGACTCGATCGGCAAGATTCTCGAGGCACTGCCGGCCGCGGCCAAGGCGGCCGCCGAGGCGCGTCCGGCAGCCTGAATCGGGAGCCACCCGCTGACTGTTGCCGAATCGGACAATTGCGCCCGGCGCACCGGGGGTGGATTCAACTGGTCGATGCAACACCGCTGTTTTCTTGGTCTGAGAGTAGCTGATGCAGGGCTTCTCGCGGGGTGGCTGCGTCGAGCCGTT